>NZ_CP087179.1:0-122500 GCF_024748945.1 Pseudomonas sp. B21-035 | reverse complement strand
CGTGCCGGTGGTGAGGTAGTTCATGGCCTGGTTGGCCAGGCAGGCAACCTGCACGTCGAGCAGCGCCATATCAATGTGCTGGCCTCCACCATCGCGGTCACGATGGGCGAGGGCAGCCAGGATCGCCACGGTCGAATACAGCCCGGTGAGGATGTCGGTCAGCGCGACACCGACTTTCACCGGCCCCGCACCGTCTTCACCCTCCGGGCGCCCGGTCAGGCTCATCAGCCCGCCCAGGCCCTGGATCATGAAGTCGTAGCCGGCGCGCTTGGCATAGGGCCCGGTCTGGCCGAAGCCGGTGACCGAGCAATACACCAGGCGCGGGTTGAGCGCCTTCAGGCTTTCGTAGTCCAGCCCATAGGCTGCCAGGCCGCCGACCTTGAAGTTCTCGATCAACACGTCCGACTTTGCCGCCAGCTCGCGCACCAGGCGCTGGCCCTCGGGCTGGGTGAAGTCGATGGTCAGCGAACGCTTGTTGCGGTTGGCCGCCAGGTAGTAGGCAGCCTCGCTGGTGTTCTCGCCGTAAGCGTCCTTAAGGAAGGGCGGGCCCCAGGCGCGCGTATCATCGCCGCTGCCCGGACGCTCGACCTTGATCACTTCGGCGCCCAGGTCCGCAAGTATCTGCCCGGACCAGGGCCCGGCCAGCACTCGCGACAGATCCAGCACCCGCAGATGAGATAGCGCGCCCATGGCTGGCTCCTTATTAATAGAAGGACTGAATGCCGGTCTGCGCGCGACCGAGGATCAGCGCGTGGACGTCATGGGTGCCTTCATAGGTGTTGACCACCTCGAGGTTGACCAGGTGACGGGCCACACCGAACTCGTCGGAGATCCCGTTGCCACCGAGCATGTCACGGGCCATACGGGCGATGTCCAGGGCCTTGCCGCAGGAATTGCGCTTCATGATCGAGGTGATTTCTACCGCAGCAGTGCCTTCGTCCTTCATCCGCCCCAGGCGCAGGCAGCCTTGCAGGGCCAGGGTGATTTCGGTCTGCATGTCGGCCAGTTTCTTCTGGATCAGCTGGTTGGCGGCCAGCGGGCGGCCGAACTGCTTGCGATCCAGGGTGTATTGGCGCGCGGTGTGCCAGCAGGCTTCAGCGGCACCCAGGGCGCCCCAGGAGATGCCATAGCGCGCCGAGTTCAGGCAGGTGAACGGGCCTTTCAGGCCGCGCACATCGGGGAAGATGTTCTCTTCAGGCACGAATACGTTGTCCATGACGATTTCGCCGGTGATCGAGGCGCGCAGGCCGACCTTGCCGTGAATCGCCGGGGCGCTCAGGCCCTGCCAGCCTTTTTCCAGAACAAAACCTCGGATGTCGCCGGCATCATCCTTGGCCCAGACCACGAACACGTCAGCGATCGGGCTGTTGGTGATCCACATCTTGCTGCCGCTCAGGCGATAGCCACCGTCAACCTTCTTGGCGCGGGTGATCATCGAGCCCGGGTCGGAGCCATGGTCTGGCTCGGTCAGGCCGAAGCAGCCGATCCATTCACCGCTGGCGAGCTTGGGCAGGTACTTCTGCTTGGTCGCCTCGGTACCGAATTCGTTGATCGGCACCATGACCAGCGAGGACTGCACGCTCATCATCGAGCGGTAGCCGGAGTCGATACGCTCCACTTCCCGGGCAATCAGGCCGTAGCACACGTAGTTCAGGCCACTGCCGCCGTACTGCTCGGGAATGGTTGCGCCCAACAGGCCGACTTCGCCCATCTCGCGGAAGATCGCAGGGTCGGTCTGCTCGTGACGGAAGGCCTCCAGCACGCGCGGGGCCAGCTTGTCCTGGGCGAACTGATAAGCGCTGTCACGCACCATGCGCTCTTCTTCAGTGAGCTGTTGGTCGAGCAACAGCGGGTCGATCCAGTTGAAGCTTGCTTTACCGGCCATGAGCGAATCCTCGAGAAATGGGACCAGAGTTGTTGTGCATTGATCCTAGGCCCGTTCCGGCGACGAGACAAACGAGGATTGCGCATGCTCTTGTGATAATTTCTCACTTCGTAATGGCCGCAAAGGCCATCTTCACACCCTATTAGTGAGGTTGATGTACATGCGGCGCAAGATCCCCAGCACAGCGGCCCTGGTCTGCTTCGAGGCCGCCGCCCGCCACGAGAGTTTTACCAAGGCTTCCCAGGAGCTGTCCCTGACCCAGGGCGCCGTATGTCGGCAAATCGCCGGGCTGGAGGAGTTTCTCAATGTCGAACTGTTTCGCCGCTCGCGCCGCGGGGTGAAGCTGACCGAGGCCGGGCTTTCCTATAGCCGCCGGGTCGCCACCCAGCTCGATGCAGTAGAACGTGACACCTTATCGGTGATGGGCCAGCAGGGCGCCAACGTCATCGAACTGGCAGTGGTGCCGACCTTCGGCACCCAATGGCTGCTACCCCGGCTCAAGGACTTCCAGCAGCGCCACCCGGAAGTCACGGTCAACCTGACCAACCGCACCCGGCCATTCCTGTTTGCCGATACCAGCTTCGACGCGGCGATCTACTTCGGCGATGCCGACTGGTCGGGAACCGAGTCCCACCGGCTGATGGGCGAGAACCCGGTGCCGGTGTGCAGCCCGGCATTGCTGGCCGGCAACCGGCAACTGAGCCCCGCGCAGATCGCCCAGTTGCCGCTGCTGCAGCAGACCACCCGGCCCTACGCCTGGCGCCAGTGGTTCAACAGCCTGGAAATGAACGTCGCTCGTGACATGACCGGCCCACGCTATGAGCTATTCTCGATGTTGGCACAGGCGGCCATGCACGAGATGGGCGTGGCACTGATTCCGCCCTTCCTGATCCAGCGTGAACTGGCAGAAGGGCGCCTGGTGGTGGCCAGCCCACATGCGCTGTCGAGCATCAAGGCGTATTACCTGATGATCCCTGAGCGCAAGGTGGAGTCGGCTTCGCTGCGCGCTTTCCGCGATTGGCTGGTAGGGGAGGCGGGCCGCTACGCCGCAGCCCATAAGGATGACAGCTACAACCTGACCCCGTAGTCAATAAAACTGAAACCCTACAGATATAAGGAAATGTCGCATTTAGGCCAACTGTTTCAGGCACCCTCTGAAAAGCCCTTAACCCTGCTGTTTATGCGGCCTTCACAGCATAAATCGCGCTTTCAGCCAGGCATTCAGCAAATTCGGCGGAAAATTTTCGAATTTTGCCGTAATCTCCCTGAAGCCCGCGCTTGGCGGGCTCCAGGCCTGTTATTGCGACATTCGGTCACAGGGTGACTTGTAGTTTGATTGCCGTCACCCTTCAAAACTGGTTGAAGCGATTCAGGAATCACCTGCAAAATGCCGCGCCCCGCCTGGATTCGGCGGGATCGTGCTGATCGGCCGCCCCAGCGCACCATCCGCAGTGCGCTGGTTTACCAACAAAAGATCACGCAGGAGAAATGACGTGCACATTGGTGTTCCTCTCGAAACGCAGACGGGCGAAACACGGGTTGCTGCAACCCCGGAAACCATCAAGAAACTGATTGGCCAGGGGCATCAGGTCACCGTCCAGAGCGGCGCCGGCATCAATGCCAGCGTTCCGGACAGTGCCTATGAAGCAGCAGGCGCCACTATTGGCAGCGCTGCCGATGCGTTTGGAGCTCAGCTGGTTCTCAAGGTTGTAGCCCCTGACGATAGCGAACTGGCCCAGATCAAGAGCGGCACCGTGCTGGTGGGTATGCTCAATCCGTTCAACAACGAAACCATCGCCAAGATGGCCGAGCGCGGCATCACCGCCTTTGCCCTTGAAGCGGCGCCGCGTACCTCGCGGGCGCAAAGCCTCGATGTGTTGTCGTCGCAGGCCAACATTGCCGGTTACAAGGCAGTGTTGCTGGCGGCTCACCACTATCCGCGCTTCATGCCGATGCTGATGACCGCTGCCGGTACTGTTAAGGCTGCGCGTGTGCTGATCCTCGGCGCCGGTGTAGCCGGGCTGCAGGCTATCGCCACAGCCAAGCGCCTGGGTGCGGTGATCGAAGCCTCGGACGTGCGTCCGGCGGTGAAGGAGCAGATCGAGTCGCTGGGCGCCAAGTTCATCGATGTCCCTTACGAGACCGATGAAGAGCGCGAGTGCGCCGAAGGTGTCGGTGGTTACGCCCGGCCCATGCCGGCCAGCTGGATGCAGCGCCAGGCCCTGGCGGTGCACGAGCGCGCCAAGCAGGCCGATATCGTCATTACCACTGCACTGATCCCTGGCCGCAAGGCACCAACCTTGCTCAGCGCCGAGACCGTGGCGCAGATGAAACCCGGCTCGGTGGTCATCGACCTCGCCGCAGCCCAGGGTGGCAACTGCCCGCTGACCGTCGCCGACCAGGTGGTGGTGGAGCAGGGCGTAACCATCGTCGGCCCGACCAACCTGCCAGCGCAGGTCGGCGCGGACGCCTCGGCGCTGTATGCACGCAACCTGCTCGACTTTATGAAGCTGCTGTTCGACAAGGACGGCGCGCTGACGATCAACCTCGAAGACGACATCGTCGCCGCGTGCCTGATGTGCCGCGACGGCCAGGTCATCCGCAAGAACGGATAAGGAGCCAGACAATGGAAGACATGCTGATCTCTCACGGCGTCTATAACCTGATCATCTTCGTGCTGGCGATCTATGTCGGTTACCACGTGGTCTGGAACGTCACCCCGGCACTGCACACGCCGTTGATGGCGGTCACCAACGCCATCTCCGCCATCGTCATCGTCGGCGCCATGCTGGCTGCCGCGCTGACCGTCACGCCGCTGGGCAAAACCATGGGCACCCTCGCGGTGGCCCTGGCAGCGGTCAACGTATTCGGCGGTTTCCTCGTCACCCGGCGCATGCTGGAGATGTTCAAGAAGAAAGCCCCAGGCAAGGGCGCAGCGAAGCAAGAGGGGCAGAAGTAAACATGAGCATGAACCTGGTAACACTTCTCTACCTTGTCGCCTCGGTGTGCTTCATCCAGGCACTCAAGGGCCTGTCGCACCCGACCACCTCGCGGCGCGGCAACCTGTTCGGCATGCTCGGCATGGCCCTGGCGGTGATCACCACCGTCGGCCTCATCTATAAGCTGGGCGCAGAGCTGGCCACCGATGGCATCGGCTACGTGATTGTCGGTCTGCTGATCGGTGGTACCGCCGGCTCGATCATGGCCAAGCGCGTTGAAATGACCAAGATGCCCGAACTGGTCGCCTTCATGCACAGCATGATCGGCCTGGCCGCGGTGTTCATCGCCATTGCCGCGGTGGTCGAGCCGCAATCGCTGGGCATCGTTGCCAGCATCAGCGACCCGATCCCTACCGGTAACCGCCTTGAGCTATTCCTCGGCGCCGCCATCGGTGCGATCACCTTCTCAGGTTCGGTCATTGCCTTCGGCAAGCTCTCGGGCAAGTACAAGTTCCGCCTGTTCCAGGGCGCACCGGTACAGTTCAGCGGCCAGCACAAGCTGAACCTGGTCCTGGGCCTTGCCACCATTGGCCTGGGCCTGGTGTTCACCTTCACCGGCAGCTACAGCGCTTTCGCCCTGATGCTGATCCTGGCGTTCGTCATGGGCGTGCTGATCATCATCCCGATTGGCGGCGCCGACATGCCAGTGGTGGTGTCGATGCTCAACAGCTACTCGGGCTGGGCGGCAGCCGGTATCGGCTTCTCGCTGAACAACTCAATGCTGATCATCGCTGGCTCCCTGGTCGGTTCGTCTGGTGCGATCCTCTCGTACATCATGTGCAAGGCGATGAACCGTTCGTTCTTCAACGTGATCCTCGGCGGTTTCGGCGGCGCGACAGAAGCGGCCGGCCCGGCGGGTGCCAAGGAAGCCCGTCCGGTGAAATCCGGCTCGGCCGACGACGCCACCTTCCTGCTCAGCAACGCTGACACCGTGATCATCGTCCCCGGCTACGGCCTGGCGGTGGCCCGTGCCCAACACGCGCTGAAAGAGCTGACCGAGAAGCTGACCCACAACGGCGTGACCGTGAAGTACGCGATCCACCCGGTGGCGGGGCGCATGCCCGGGCACATGAACGTACTGCTGGCCGAAGCCGAAGTGCCATACGACCAGGTGTTCGAGATGGACGACATCAACTCCGAGTTCGGCCAGGCCGACGTGGTGCTGGTGCTGGGCGCCAACGACGTGGTCAACCCGGCGGCGAAGAACGATCCGAAGTCGCCAATTGCCGGCATGCCGATCCTCGAGGCGTTCAAGGCCAAGACCATCATCGTCAACAAGCGCTCGATGGCCAGCGGCTACGCCGGCCTTGATAACGAGCTGTTCTACCTGGACAAGACCATGATGGTCTTCGGCGACGCCAAGAAGGTCATCGAAGACATGGTCAAAGCGGTCGAATAAGCCGTTCAAACTGCTGTGACAAATAGCCCCAGCGCGGTACCGGCTGGGGCTTTTTCATGCCCGGCCAGCCGACAGAAGGCTCTATTTCAGGGCTTCGCATTCGACCTTGGTCGCGGGACGAAGCCAGGCGAAAACACTAGACTGCGCATCTAGCTTTAGTAGCCCGAGATAACAATCCATGTACCGTGATCGTATCCGCTTGTCCTCCCTGCACAGCAAGGTAATGAGTGCGGCTGATGCCGCTGGCCTGATCGAGGACGGCATGACCGTCGGCATGAGCGGTTTTACCCGCGCCGGTGAAGCCAAGGCGGTGCCCCATGCACTGGCCGAACGCGCCAAGCAGTCGCCACTGAAAATCAGCCTGATGACCGGCGCAAGCCTGGGCAACGACCTCGACAAGCAACTGACTGAGGCCGGCGTGCTGGCCCGGCGCATGCCGTTCCAGGTCGACAGCACCCTGCGCAAGGCGATCAACGCCGGCGAGGTCATGTTCATTGACCAGCACCTGTCGGAAACCGTCGAGCAGCTACGCAACCAGCAGCTCAAGTTGCCGGACATCGCGGTGATTGAAGCGGTCGCCATCACCGAACAGGGCCACATCGTGCCGACTACCTCGGTGGGCAACTCGGCCAGCTTCGCGATTTTCGCCAAACAGGTGATCGTCGAGATCAACCTGGCGCACAACGCCAACCTGGAAGGCCTGCACGACATCTATATCCCGACCTATCGTCCGACCCGTACGCCGATCCCGCTGGTAAAAGTCGATGACCGCATCGGCAGCACCGCAATCCCGATCGACCCGGCCAAGATCGTCGGCATCGTCATCACCGAGCAGCCGGACTCGCCGTCCACCGTACTGCCGCCAGACGACGAAACCCAAGGCATCGCCAACCACCTGATCAACTTCCTCAAGCAGGAAGTCGACGCCGGGCGCATGACCAACAAGCTCGGCCCGCTGCAAGCCGGTATCGGCAGTATCGCCAACGCGGTGATGTGTGGCCTGATCGACTCGCCGTTCGAAGACCTGACCATGTACTCCGAAGTACTCCAGGACTCGACCTTCGACCTGATCGACGCCGGCAAGCTGAGCTTCGCCTCGGGCAGCTCGATCACCCTGTCGACCCGCCGCAACGCCGACGTCTTCGGTAACCTGGAGCGCTATAAGGACAAACTGGTCCTGCGCCCGCAGGAAATCTCCAACCACCCTGAAGTGGTCCGCCGCCTGGGCATCATCGGCATTAACACCGCGCTTGAATTCGACCTGTACGGCAACGTCAACTCCACCCACGTCTGCGGCACGCGGATGATGAACGGCATCGGTGGCTCGGGCGACTTCGCCCGCAACGCGCACCTGGCGATCTTCGTCACCAAGTCGATTGCCAAGGGCGGGGCGATTTCCAGCGTGGTGCCGATGGTCAGCCACGTCGACCATACCGAGCACGACGTCGATATCCTCGTCACCGAGCAGGGCCTGGCTGACCTGCGCGGCCTGGCGCCACGCGAGCGTGCGCGGGTGATCATCGACAACTGTGTGCACCCGGATTACCGCGAGGCGCTGAACGACTACTTCACCCGCGCCTGCGAACGCGGCGGCCACACCCCGCACATCCTGCGCGAAGCCCTGGCCTGGCACGAAAACCTGGAAGAAACCGGGCGCATGCTCGCCGGCTGACCTGCACAGTGACCGGCCGGTTGTGCGCAATGCCAACCGGTCGGGCAACTGATGTATTTATCCAGACAAAAACTGTTCTACTGTACCGGTGATTTCACCGCCATTTTTCATCCTCTTGTCCCCTCTCTGATCAAAAATGCACCATTTCAGTGCTGACCAGTACAGTTGCGCCTATTCCGAGTGCAACAGTCGTCTAAAACAGTTAACTGGCCCATCACAATGTAGGTGAACTGTATCTACTGTTATGGACGACAGAGGAGGATCATTGGCATCAGTTAAATCACTACCTAATGCCGCCACAAGCGGAAGGATGACATCATGGAACGTACCCTCAGTTCCGATCTGGTTTTCGAAAACACCGCCGAACAATCCAAGGCCTCGCTGCCACTGCGCCTGCTGGCCAACCTGATGCTGTGGCAACGCCGCATTGCCAGCCGCCACCAACTGGCTCGCCTGGACTCGCGTCTGCTGGCTGATGCCGGTATCAGCGAAGCACAACGCTACGAAGAGCTGAGCAAGCCTTTCTGGCGTTAATGCAGGGCTCGCCGGCCAAGGCCGGCACCACGAATTCCCCAAAACCCGTCGCAGGTGACTGCTGACGGGTTTTGTCGTTTAAAGGCCCGGAATAGAGCGGCTGAACAACATACCAGTACAATTTTTAGTTTAATTAAATTGACAGGTACAGTTGATAAATCTTGCTACGATCCGGTCCAAGCCGCGGATTACACCCGCGTGATACCCTTAACGTACCCAGCTTGGTAAAAAGTAGCGCAACAAGCTGAGCGTGCGTCTGACATAAGAACCACCAAAAGCCTATCCAGGAGATCGACCATGTTCCATTCACGCTTGTTTGGCGCCGCGCTGCTGCTGGCCCTGGCTTCGACTGCCAACGCCACCAGCTTCGTCGTCACCACCGATACCGTCGTTCGTGGTGTTGCCGCCTCCACCGATGCCACCTCCGATGTGTCGTCCTCGTTCCGTGACGACAAGATCGTCCAGGCCGCCCGTGACGACGCTGCCAGCTTCGTTGCCAGCCACGGTGACATCCGCGGCGCGAAACTGGAGAGCGCTTTCGCCCACATTCGCCAGCAGACCCCAAGCCTGCAGGCCAGCGACGCGCAACTGGCACAGGCCATCCTGGCGCTCTGAAGCCGCTCGTTCCCGGCCGTGCATGTAACAACGTGCAACTAAGCCGGGCCCTCTGCGCTGGTCCTCACCGGCGCATTGGGATAGCCTTTGCCGCCTGATTCAGCTGCCGTTCGAGACCCATGCGTTATCTGTCATTGCTGTTGCTCGTGGTGTGCTGGAGCAGCGCCGCCCAGGCGCTGGACCTGAGCACCAACAACCTTGTCGTCAGTGGTTACGTCACCAGCAAAGTGACGTCGGTGCCCTTCGATCGCAAACTGCTGCTGGCCGCCCATGACGATGCCGCCGCTTTTGTCGCCAGCGATGGCCGATGGCGGGGCGCGCGCCTTGAGGCAGCACTGCAGCAGTTGCGCCAGGCCAACCCGGAACTTCATGCCAGCGACCTTGAACTGGCACAGGCAATTCTCGTCCAATGATTACTTCTGTTCTCCCGGAGATGCTCCATGCGTAACCCGCTGATTGCCGCCACCCTTGGCCTTCTGCTGTTGGCCGATGTGGCCCAGGCACAAACCCTGGTGGCCACCAGCAACATCATCGTTCGCGCCTTTGGCCGCTCGATCGACTTCACCTCCGACACCACCACCTCGATTCGCGACTCGAAAGTCGTGCGCGAAGCCCGCGATGATGCCGCCAGCTACGTCGCCAGCCGTGGCGAGATCCGTGGTGCGCAACTCGAAGCCGCCTTCGATACCCTGCGCCAGCGTGTGCCAGAAGCGCGCCAGGCCAGCGACCAGGTGCTGGCTGAAGCCATTCTCGCCCTGTGAAGCCAATGCGTGTCTGGCTGCTGGGCTGCCTGCTGATACTGTGCGGCAGCCCGGCACTGGCCGACCTGCAGCTGGCTCTGCAGGCCGACGGTTTGAGCCCGCAGCAACAGCAGGCCAGCCAGGCATTGCTGGACGAAGCCCTGCAGGCCCTGCCACCAAGCTTCAAGACTCGCCTTGACCGACGTATCCAGGTCAGCTGGAGCAGCCGTATGCCGGCCGATGCCTATGGCCAGGCGTCGCTGGTTTCCACCCTGGAGCTCAACAGCCGCCTGCTGCCGGGCCTTGCCGATGGCAGCGCTGCCACCCAGAAGACCGGCCGCCCCCACGGCACCGTGCGCCAGGAGTTGCTGGCCACCGTCCTGCATGAGCTGACCCACATCTATGATCGCGCCCGTTTGTGGCAGGGTGCCGAGCGACAGCTGATCACCCGTTGCACCCGACAGCAGAACAGCCAGGGCAAAATCGGCCTGCCTGAGCAGTGCCGCGGCCAGACCGAACGCCGCTTTACCCTCAGCGACGATCCGCGACTGCTCGACCTGGCCGGCTGGCCGCAATATGTCGGCCGCCGTGGCGAGCGCGAGCAGCACAACCGCCAGGTGGCGCGCAGCCCCGACAGTTATGAGCTGAGCAGCCCCAAGGAATTTATTGCGGTCAACATGGAGTACTTCCTCCTTGACCCAAGCTTTGCCTGCCGCCGCCCGGCCTTGCAGGCCTACCTGAAAGCCCATTTCGATTGGGCACCCGAACATCCAGCGTGCCCGGGCGCCTTGCCGTTCCTCAATGCCGGCAACGACTTTGCCAAATCGCCGCTGGGCGAGATCGACCCCGAGCGCGTCTACGCGGTGGATTACCTGCTGGCCGAAGCCAATCAGAACTGGGTCAGCCGTTGGGGCCACAGCATGTTGCGCCTGGTCATCTGCGCCCCCGGGCGCCCACGCGGGCCGGACTGCCGCCTGGACCTGGACCAGCACCTGGTGCTGTCGTACCGGGCGTTCGTCAACGACGTGCAGCTGTCGAGCTGGGACGGCTTGACCGGCGCCTATCCGTCGCGGCTGTTCGTCTTGCCACTGGCGCAGGTGATCGACGAGTACACCAAGACCGAACTGCGCAGCCTGGCCTCGATTCCGCTCAAGCTCAACCGCGACGAGCTGGAAAGCCTGGTGCGCCAGGCCGCCGAGATGCACTGGAGTTACGACGGCAACTATTACTTCCTGTCGAACAACTGTGCGGTCGAAACCCTCAAGCTGTTGCGCAGCGGTACTGCCAACCCGCGCCTGAACGACCTGGACAGCATCGTCCCCAATGGCTTGCTCGAAGTGCTCGAAGGCCGCGGCCTGGCAGATGTCAGCGTGCTCGACGACCCACGCGAGGCACTGCGCCTGGGTTATCGCTTCGACTCCTACCGCGACCGCTACCAGGCCATGTTCCTGGTGCTGAAAAAGCAACTGCCGATCAAGCAGGACAGCGTCGAAGCCTGGCTCGAGCAATCGGCCGAGCAGCGCCAGCAGTGGTTTGCCCAGGCCGACCTGCGTACCAGCGCAGCCTTGCTGCTGCTTGAACAAGCCAGCCTGCGCCGCCAATTGCTGCTGGCCCAGGACGAGGTCAAGCAGCGCTACCTGAGCGGGCGCGAGCGCAACGACGCCAGCGTCGGCAAGGCCAACAACACCCTGCAGCAGATTCTCGCCAACAGCGGCTTTCTCAGCCGCCCGGCCGAACTGCTGGGCAGCAGCGGCTACGGTCTGCCCCAGGCCAGCGAGCGCGAGAAACTGCTGAGCGAAACCCGCCAGCGGCAAAAACAGCTGCAAACCCTCAGTGCCGACCTCGACAAAGAGGTGCGGGCCTTGCTCGGCCCGGACCGCGCCGCGCAAATCAAAGCGGTCGAGGCCAACATCAAGCAGGTCGGCGAGCACCTGCGCGCATTGCACAAAGCCGCAGGCGGGCTGCAATTGCCCTGAGCCGGTGGTTGACTTTGTAACTGTCTGTGCCACTATTTCGCCGCTATAAAAATGGCGTTTTGATGCCATTTTGCTAGATGAAGGCCTCGCTTCGGGGCCTCTCGCAAAATCTCTTTCTATCGACGTGACAGCCTGGCTGTGAAGGGCAGGGCTGCGCACGAACGACCGTTGGCATGGTGGGATTATATGGACGTAGTCGGAGACGACCGCGAGTACGAGTGGTCGCTGGATGGGCAACGCTGGTTGCAGGATGCCCACGGCAGGTTCTCCCTGACCCACGTCGCTGGCAAGGCGCTGGAAGGCGATCAGCCTGACCTGGATTTCCTCGTCGGGGCGCAGCAGGCGCCTGACGGGCAGTCCTGGCTGCCGGCCAGCTTCCGCCATTGCCCGCAGACCGGCGCGCCCCTTGAACCTGTTCGTTACGCTCCCCAGCAGCGCTGGTTGCCACCTTATGGCAACGGTAGCGGCCGGCGGGTGGTGGAGGGCAGTTGCAAGCTCGATGCTGCCGAGCAGACTGTCGCCGCCGTGTACCAGCGCCTTGATCGCGCCAGCCCGCGCAACCTCAATGCCGCGCGCAAGTTCGACCAGTTGCCGCGCAGCAACGGTTTGAATTTCCTCGTCGCCAACCTCGGCGGCCATCGCGAAGCGCTGTTTGCGCTGGCGCGCGATGGCAGCCTGTTCCGCTGGCAGCGCAAGGCCGAAGAATGGGTCGGAGTGCTGCCGCACAGCACCCCGATCGGTCGCTGCAGCCTGCAAAGCTGGGCCTGGGGCGTGAGCCTGCGCGAGCAGGGCAGCCAGCAATGCCTGCTGCTAGCCTGTGATGAAGGCGCCACCGAAGTGCGCGTCGATCCGCTCGCTGGCCGCTACCACCTGGAGCGCTGCCCTGGCCGCGCTATCGCCGCCCCCGGCGAACTTGAAGAGCAGGTGCTGATTCCCCAGCAGATGCCCGATGGCAGCTTCTGCGTGGTCGCCCGCCAGAATGATCAGTGGCTCGCACACCCGATTGCCCTGGCCAATCCGCAACACCTGCACAATCTCTCGGCGCCGCTGCGCGACCCGGCCTCGCGGCGCCTGCTGTGGATCGGCGCCCACGGCTACTTGAGCGTCAAGCTCGGTGAAAGCCTCGAAGCCCAATGGCTGAGCTGGCCGCCCGGCGCCCAGGCGCGCCCCGAATATGGCCCGCCGTTCGTCAATGGCTACGGCATCTGGCAGCAACTGTTCGAAGGCAGCGAGCAGTACTGCCTGCGCCTGGACTCCGACGAGCGCAAGGAAGTCAAAGGCTCGCGCCTGAGCACCGGGCAGCTGAACTACATGTTCAACGTGCGCCTGGACGCCCCGTGGGGTGAACACGACGTCGACAACAACCCCGCCGACCGCGAAGTGGTGTACCCGTTCATCGAGTTCAGCGACAACCCGCACCTGCTGTCGAGCCGGGTGCGCTGGCCCTCGAGCCTGCAGCAGTTCTTCGGCAATGAGCAGCCCGTCGAGACCGAGTACTGCCTTGAGCGCATCGGCCAGCCGGCCTTGAGCCTGCTGCTGAAGGTGGCGCAACCGTGGAACGCGCAGTGGTTCTGCTACGACAACGCCCTGTGGCTGTACATCGATTCGACTGGAGCGCTTTACCGATGGAACGCCTGAACCGCCTGCTACGCCACAGCCTGCTGCTCGTCCTGAGCCTGGTCTGCATAAGCGCCCATGCGGCGCCACTGCGCCAGGTGTTGCTGGTACAGAACTCCGGCTGGATGGAGCCGTTCTACCTCGACCCGGCCTCGGGCTTCAAACCGCTGGTCACGCAACTGGCGGCCAGCGCCGCCGGCAGCGGCGAAGTGGTAATTGGTGCCTTCAACCAGGCCGACAGCAGCCACCCCTCGCCGCAATGGACCTACCGCGGGCCAGGCACCCACGCCAAGCTCGCCGACAGCGTCAATGCCCTGAGCCTGGCCCGCAAGGCCAGCGGCGCCTATGCCGATACCGATTTCAAGGAAGCCTTGCTGGCGGCGATCAACACCGGCCTGGAAGGGCGCGAAGGCATCATCTGGATCGTCACCAACAACAAGAACAGCCCCAACAACAGCAACGAAACCCAGCTCAAGAACCGCGAGTTCTACGACCTGCTGCACAAGGAAGCAGTGATCAGCCGCATCGCCGCCTTCCCGCAGAAGATGCCGGTCAAAAGCAGCAATTTCGAGGCTAACGGCCTGATGATCTACGCCCTGGCCTATGGCGCCAACGCCGGTGCCGCGCTCGAGCAGGTGCTGGCCCAGCCGGCCCTGGCAACACTGCTCAAAGACGCCGGGGTGCGCCTCAAGCCACTGACCCAGGCGGCCGTGCGCTTTATTCCGACCGGGGTAAAAGACACCCCGGACGTCAGCGCCGAGCTCGCACCCGACCAGCAAACCGTGGTGCTCAACATCGATGTCGACGGCTCGCCGAAAACCGCGGTGCTGCTAGGCCGCTTCGAGAACCAGTTCAACCCCTACCAGATCCACTCAGCCAAGGTCGCGATGAGCCTCGATATGCCGGGCGAAGCCCTGCAGTCGTCGATCTCCCTGGACCGCATCGAAAACCTCGAGCCAGGCGCCCGCTCCGAAGAGCTGTCGATCAGCCTGCAATTGCCACCGCTGCCTTCGCAGTGGTCCAGCGAAGTGCTGCTGTCCAGCGGCTACCAGCGTGCCGGCGCCATCGAAGTGCGCCTGAGCGAACAGCAGTTGCAGATTTCCCAGCAGTTCATCGAGCGCATGAACGAACTGTTCCCCAACGATGCCTTGCCGGACGTGTTCCTGCCCTCCAGCGAGGCCAGCGCCTCGGCTACCCGCCTGCCGATCGTGTTGCAGATCAGCTACCCGCTGGGCCCGGTGCTGCTGTTGCTGGCCCTGTTCGTGTTCGCCTTGTTCGGCCTGCTGCTGGCCAAGAGCCTGGTCGGCGGCAAGAAGCCGGTCACGGTCATGGTCGAAGGCGTGGCCCAGCAGTACCCGCTCAAGCCGTTCAGCAGCGCCAGCGTCTACGACGCCCGGCAGAACAAAGTCGCGACGGTAAAGCGCGGCCTGTTCGGCGCCACCCTTGAAAAGCTCGCCGCCGACGTCGCCGTGCGCCTCAAATAACCTTAGGACCCTGTCATGACCCAAACCAGCTCCCTGCCAGCCCCAGTAGAAAACGAAGCCGCTCCGGCCACCAGCACCTCCACCCTGAGCGTGCCGACGCCAGTGCTGGACCTGGGCCCGAAAAAAGTCGACAGCCGCGATGCCCTGGTCGGCGTGGCCGTGTTGGTGGTGCTGGCGTTGATCTTCTTCGTGATCAAGAACGCCTACGCCAACTGGCGCGTGCGTGAGCGCGTGGCGCCAAGCCGTGCCAACGCCTCTGGCTGGTTCCTGTTCCTCGGCCTGCTGCTGGTTTCGGCCATGGCGGTGCTGGCGGTGATCAACTCCGGGCAGTTCCTCACCCCGCTGTACCTGGCGCCACTGGCTGGCGTGGCCGGCATTTCGCTGGTGGCCTGGCTGATGACCTTCTCGGCCAAACGCTGAGCCAGGCTTGCTGCGCCCGCGTCAGGCCAGGCCTGACGCTTCAACCGATGATGGATTTAGTACGCCGAGCTGACTCGGCCAGCCCAGCCAGGGCTCATGGAGTTTGAAGATGAACGAGAATGCACAACCTTCCGGCCCGGCGGCGCTGAACGCGGTCAGCGAGAAGATCCACCCGACGCTGTTCATCGCCCTGGGCGGTACCGGCATGAAGGTGAACATCCGCCTGCGCCGGCGCATTCTCAATGCGATCTGGGGCGGCAACAACCAGGTTCAGCAGATTGCCGATTTCCCCCTGGTACAGTTCGTCAACTTCGACCTGGATGCCGGCGAAGTCACTCAGGACGGCAAGTCGATCAAGACCGACGTGCTCGCCGAGCAGGTCGCCTTCACTTCCGAAGAAAAGATCATCGAGCCGCTCAACCTGAGCAAATACACCCACTCGATGGACGAGCTCAACCGCCACCGGGAAGTGGCCGAGTGGTTCCCGCTGACCCCGGACAAGATTCGCGCCCTGGGTATCGACCCGTCCAAGGGTGCCGGGCAGATCCGCGCGCTGTCGCGCCTGTACTTCTACGACAAGTACCCGGTGATCCGCGACAAGCTGCGCGACAAGGTCAACCGCCTGCTGGCCAACATCGGTGGCCATGCCGACAAGCTGAAAAAGCTCGGCCTGGAAATCGACCCGGGCAAGATCCGCATCGTCATCAGCGGTTCGGCCGCCGGCGGCACCGGTTCCGGCTCGTTCCTCGACATGGGTTACCTGGCCAAGGCGATCCTCAAGGAGAACAACATTGCCGGCAAGGTCGACCTGTTCTTCGTCCTCCCCGGCGGCTTCCATGCCTTCAACACCGAGCGCGTGCAGGCCAACGGCTACGCAGCACTGATGGAGCTGGAAACCAGCATGCGCGGCAACCGCCTGGTCAAGCACTGGGACGCAACCGACAACCTGTTCATCGACAGCCGTCCGTACGACGACGTCTACATCGTCGACAACAGCAACGTCGCCCAGGCCAAGACCAGTGACCAGGAAGACATCTACGAGATGCTGTCGGACGTGCTGTTCACCGACTTCACCTCCCAGGACTTCGCCAACAAGAAGCGCTCGATCGCGGTCAACCAGAACCAGCACAAGATCCGCTCCTACACCGTGCGCCTGCCGCAGGACTACGGCGACGATACCGAGCTGCGCTTCCCGTGCTCGTACTCCGCGCTGGGCCAGGCGGTGCTCGACACCCAGATCGATGCACGGCAGAACGTGCGCCTGAGCCGTCAGGTGCAGCAGATGCTCAAGGCCTTCTTCGGCATCGCCAACGCCGCCGCCAACGACAACCGGCCAACCGACCGCGAGCGCGATGACTTTTTGCGCGAGCAACTGAACGTCACTGCGCGCACCTTCACCGAGCTGCCGGACTTCCTTTCCAAGGTCGAGCTGACCCTGGCCACCGGTGAGTTCACCCACTATCAGGTGGCTGACGACCTGCTGCTGGTCGAGGGCGACAACAGCGTCACCGCGCAGATCGAGCAAAAGGTCGAGATGCTCTTCGAGCGCCTGCAAAATGGCGGCGCCGACAAGGACCAGTGGCTGACCCACGTGCGTGAAATCCAGCAGCAGCTGGAGCGCGACACCAAGGGCAGCAACATCGACAGCGCCGAGCGCAACCACGAAGTGCGCATCAAGGAAAACCGCCAGCGCCGCCTGGCCGAACTGGTACGCGAAGACGCCCTGCCGGAAAAACTCTTCCGGCGCCTGGACGACGATGAGCGTGGCGGCCTGGATTACACCCTGGCGCTGGTCGAGATGCTCAAGGACCGCCTCGAAAACGAAGGCAGCGGGATCATCCCGGCGCTGGAAAAGAACGCCGCGCGCTTCAAGGAACTGGCCGAGAAGCTGGAGTCCTCGGAGCTGGCCCGCGAGTTCGAACGCCTCAAGGAAACCACCGGCGGCGGCCTGATGGCCCGCCTGAGCGGCAAGGACAAACAGGCCGAGACCGTACTCACCCAGGTCAAGGACACCTTGCGCGACAGCCTGCTGTTCTACGTGCGCCATGTCGCTGCCCGTGAAGCGGCGCAACTGCTGCGCGAGCTGTCCGAGTGGCTGGGCCGCAAGGAGTCGGTCGACCACAGCGGCCGTGCAGTATGGAATGGCTTCGTTGGCCGCCTGCAGGACGGACGCAATGCGGTTGACCAGCTGTTGCGCCGGATCGAAACCGATATCAGCAAGATCGACGCCAGCATCAAGGAAAAACACGCCACCCTGATCCCGCTGGCGCTGGTGCAAAGCAGCGAGGAACAGGTCGTCGATGGCGCCCAGGTGCGCGAGTGGGCCAAAGACGCTTTCAAGGACTTTGGCGGCTCCAAGGTGCTGTTCGGCAAACTGCAGGACGAAGAGGGCCAGGAAGAATTGCTGGGCAAACTGCGCAGCAAGGCCGTGCAGCAGTTGCCCAAGCAAAACCAGGGCATCGACCCGCTGCTCAGCGCCCTGGCCGCGCTGACCCCGGACGAACAGCGGGAAAAATTCCGCCAGCTACTGCAACGGGCCATGCCTTGGGCGCCGCTGAACCTCACCGGCGGCTTCGGCATCGTCAAGGACCGCTACACCTGCCTGGTGGGCGTGCAGGATGCCAACGAATTCAAGCGCACCTACGGCGCCATGCTCGCCCAGTGCCTGCCGCAGGGCACCGGCATGACTGCCGGGCAGATCCAGTTCGTCGAGTCCGGCACCCCGGGCAAGCTGATCTGCTTCACTGAGCTGAGCGGCTTCCCGCTGCCGGCCCTGACCCCGCTGCCGACCTACCTGGCCAGCTACCGCAAGGAAAGCACGACGATTCCGCTGCACAGCCACAAGCGTATCAGCCAGTTCGTACAGCCGATCCAGTTCACCCAGGAGCAGTACCGCCAGTTCGCCGAAGACTTCAAGCTGTACCTGCACGCGGTGGCCGTTGGGGTGTTGCGGCGCAACCCGTCGGAACGTTACGAGCTGATGATCGACCAGGACTACTTCAGCATCGGTGACGAGTTCGCGATCCGTCAGAACGGTCTGAACCAGGTGCAACGCAAAGACATCGAGGACCAGTTGCGCCAGCGTTACGAGCAACTGCGCAGCCCGCAGCAGCTGGCGGCCATGGTCGCGCTGTTCGAAGACCTGCGCCGCGGCGCCTACAAGCCGCAGATGCGCCAGAACGAGCTTGGGGTGTCGTCGCTGTACCAGACCTTCCCGTACAAGATCGCTGAGCTGCTGAAGAACGAGTACGACAACCGCCTCAAGCGCCAGGCCCCGGATACCGCAGAACGCCTGGTAGAGCAGGCGCGAGCGCTGCTGGAGCAATTCGCCGAACCGGTCAACGGCTCACGCGCCGACGTCTATCGCGACGAAGTGCATGACGAGCACAGCGAAAAACGCACCCTGCGCAAGGAGTGCTTCAGCAGCGGCTGGCTCGACGCGCTGTTCCAGCCGGCCGCCAGCGCCGCACCGGCACCGATGCCGGGCATGGCTGCGCCACCGCCAGGTGTTGCCGGTATCGCGCCGCCACCGGTGGCTACGCCGCAGTTCAGCTATCACCTGAGCGTGGCTGGCAGCAACTACGGCCCGTACACCAGCAGCCAGCTGCAACAGTATGTGCAAACCGGCCAGATCACCCGCGACAGCCTGCTGTGGCGCGAAGGCATGGCCGCCTGGCTGAGCGCCGGGCAGATCCTCGAACTTGCCCATCTGTTTGCCCCGGCCCCTGCTGCGGCGCCGCCGGTAGGCACGCCACCGCCCGTCGCGCCGATGGCGCCACCGCCTGTGAACTGAGGAAGGCCTGAGCCCTATGTCCGCATCTGCGAAAAAACCGGCCTTCCCCCTCAACTGCGCCAATGGCGAGTGTGGCAAGGCCCTGTGTGGCCCGGTGCTGTTCTGTCCATATTGCGGTGCCAGCAGCCAGGTGGTGACCAGCGCACCGGTTGCCGCTCCGGCAGCCGTGGCAGCGGCCGTTGTCGCGAGCGAAACGCCGACAGCCCCAGCACCGGTGGCCAAAGCGCCCGAGCCGCCACGGCAGGTGACCATCTCCAGCGCCGAGATCGAGCGCGCCGTGGCAGCCACCGCGCCGCCGCAAGCGCCGGTCGTGGCCCAGGTGAGCAAACCACGCAATGTCGCGCGCCAGGCCGCGCTGGCCATCGCCGTGCTGGTTGCGGTGGGTGGTTATGCGGCCTATCAGATGAACGCTCGCAAGGCCTTGCAGCAGTTCGAGGCAGAACTGGCCGCAGGGCAGGGCTGCCTGCGCCTGAACCAGTACAACTGCGCACTGGAAAAGGCCGAAAGCGCCCTGCGCATCGAAAGCAAGGACCCGCGCGCCATCAGCTTGCTGCAACGCGCACAGGCCGGGCTAGAGGGTCAGCAACGCGATCAGCAGGCCCAAGCCCAGGCCGCCGCCGCTGCCGCAAGCGCTGCAGCAACGCGCAAGGCAGCAGCCGAACAGGCGCAGCGCGAGCAGCAAGCCCGTGAGCTGGCGGCCAAGGAGCAACAGCTTCATGACGAACAGACCCAGCTTGCCAAACGCCAGCAACAACTGGAGCAGCAGGCGCGCTCGGCACCGCCAGTACAGCCGCGGGTGGCACCTGTTGCCCGGCCGGTGCAACGACCGGTGGCGCCGGCAGCCAACGCCGGGTTGGTGGGCCAGCAGCTGAGCCAGGCGCGTAGTGCCCTGGCCCGCCGCGACGGCGCCACCGCGCGCTCACTGGCCAACCGGGTGCTCAGCCAGGATCCGGGCAACCGTCAGGCGCAGATCATCCTGCGCCAGGCCGAACAGCTGCGCGGTCAGTCGTTCAACACTCCCAAGGGCCTGGGCGGGGTGATCATCGAGTAAGCCGCTGAAAGCCTAGAGCGTCTCCCCGGGCTCGCCGGGCAGATGCTCGTCCAGGTGCAACCAGGGTAGGCGGCTATCGATCCAGATATGTCGGTTCGGTGCCGCCAGCTGCGGCTGGTCGAGAGTGGTCACGGTAACATCGATGCTCTGCGGGCTCAGATCGGTGGTCAGCGCCACATGCGCCCCGCACCGGCTGCAGAAATAGCGCACGCAACTGGCAGACGAGTCGTAGCGCTGCGGCGTACCGCTCAACCATTGGAAATCCTCGCAACTCACCGTCAGCCAGGTGATCAGCAAACCACCACTGACCCGTCGGCACACCGAGCAATGGCAGTGGGCAACATCCGTCAACGGACCTTGAATCCGGTAGCGCAGGGCGCCGCAATGGCAGCCGCCTTCGTACGTATCACTCATCGCTCCCTCCTGTTGCCTACAGGCTGATAACCAACAATGCACCTCTCGTCGGCTTTGGGCCAGCGAAAGCTGGCTGAAAGCTTCCCACCTTAGGATTGCCACCACTACCGGCACAAGACCGGTCAGCCAGGGCCCCGTTCGTTGCATGCGGCGCCCGGCCCAATTAACAACAACAATGGTGATACTGATGCTTTCCTACGCCCGCCTCCCTGCAGCAATCCCTCCGTTATTCCACGCGCTGCGCCCTGTGCGCTGATCCGCCCGAATCGTTCTTCCTTCGCCGCGCTACGCCTGGAGTACTCCCATGCTGACCTTCCTCGGCTTTGCCATGGTCATCACCTTCATGTACCTGATCATGACCAAGCGCCTGTCGGCCTTGATCGCGCTGATCCTGGTACCGATCCTGTTCGCCCTGTTCGGTGGTTTTTCCGCCAAGATCGGCCCGATGATGCTCGAAGGCATCAGCAAACTGGCGCCGACCGGGGTCATGCTGATGTTCGCGATCCTGTATTTCGCCCTGATGATCGACTCCGGCCTGTTTGACCCGGCCGTGCGCAAGATCCTCAAGCTGGTCAAGGGCGACCCGCTGAAAGTCTCGGTCGGCACTGCCGTGCTGGCCCTGGTGGTGTCGCTGGATGGCGACGGCGCCACCACTTACATGATCTGCGTGGCCGCCATGCTGCCGCTGTACAGCCGCCTGGGCATGAGCCCACGGATCATGGCCGGCCTGATCATCCTTGCCGGCGGCATCATGAACATGACCCCCTGGGGTGGCCCGACCGCGCGCGCCGCCAGCGCCCTGCATGTCGACCCCTCGGACATCTTCGTACCGATGATTCCGGCGATGCTCGCTGGTGTCGTCGCCCTGTTGGCGATTGCCTACGCCTACGGCAAGCGGGAACGCGCGCGCCTGGGTGAACTGCACCTGCCTGGTGATGAGATCGATCACAGCGAAATCAGCGTTTCGCAGTTCCCCGACGCCCGTCGCCCGAAACTGTTGTGGTTCAACGGCGCGCTGACCGCCGTGCTGATGGTCTCGCTGATCATGGGTCTGCTGCCGCTGCCGGTGCTGTTCATGATCGCCTTCAGTATCGCCATGATCGTCAACTATCCGTGCCTGCAGCAGCAGAAAGACCGTATCGCCGCCCATTCGGGCAGCGTGCTGGCGGTGACCGGGCTGATTTTTGCCGCCGGTATCTTCACCGGCATCCTCTCCGGCACCGGCATGGTCGACGCCATGTCCAAGAGCCTGCTGGCGGTCATTCCGGATGCGCTGGGGCCTTACCTGGCGGTGATTACCGCAGTCGTAAGCATGCCGTTCACCTTCTTCATGTCCAACGACGCCTTCTACTACGGGGTGTTGCCGGTATTGTCGGAAGCGGCCAGCCACTATGGCATCTCGCCGGTGGAAATGGCCCGCGCGTCGATCGTCGGCCAACCCGTGCATCTGCTCAGCCCGCTGGTACCCTCTACCTACCTGTTGGTGGCCCTGGCCGGCATCGAGTTCGGCGATCATCAGCGCTTCACCCTGAAGTGGGCAGTGCTGATCTGCCTGTGCATAATGCTCGCCGCGCTGCTCATGGGAATTTTCCCCCTGTTCAGTAGCCTATAAGACAACAGAATCACCTAACCGCTGCCGCGCCCCATCGCCTGGGGCGTTGTGCTTACATCGTTCGAAGGAATACACATGGAATGGCTGACCAGCCCAGAGATCTGGGTTGCCTTTTTTACTCTGACGGCGCTTGAGATCGTTCTCGGTATCGACAACATCATCATGATCTCGATCCTGGTCAGCCGCATGCCCAAGCACATGCAGCAGCGCACCCGGATCTTCGGCCTGGCGCTGGCCATGGTCACCCGCATCCTCCTGCTGCTGTCGATCACCTGGGTCATGCGCCTGACCGCCGACCTGTTCGTGGTGTTCGGCCAGGGTATTTCCGGGCGCGACCTGATCCTGTTCTTCGGCGGCCTGTTCCTGTTGTGGAAAAGCTCCCAGGAGATCTACCACGGCCTGGAAGGTGAAGACGAAACCAGCGACGAGCCAAGCGGCGCCGGCGGCAAGTTCTTCTACACCATCATCCAGATCGCCATCATCGACATCGTCTTCTCCCTGGACTCGGTGATTACCGCGGTGGGCATGGTTTCCCACGTACCGGTGATGATCGCCGCGATCGTCGTCGCCGTGCTGGTGATGATGCTCTGCGCCGGCGCCATCAGTAACTTCATCGACAAGCACCCGTCGCTGAAGATGCTCGCCCTGTCGTTCCTGATCGTGGTCGGGACCGTGCTGATTGCCGAATCCTTCGACGTTCACGTACCCAAAGGCTACGTCTACTTCGCCATGGCGTTCTCGCTGGCGGTCGAGGCGATCAACATCAAGATGCGCACAGCCATGGCCAAGAAGAAGCAACAGAGCGATCCGGTGAAACTTCGCAAGGACATCCCGGGTCAGTAATCCCGGTGCTGGTGAAAAGGGCCCTGCGCAGGGCCCTTTTTTCATCTTGCGTCATGACAGTTTTGTTTCAAAGGCTGGCGTGGCTATGCGATGCTGGCGCCACGGCCATTGGCCGACTACAGCTTAAGTGAGCACTGGGAAAAACCGCCTGGCAGCAGGACAGGCTCACGGCATCATCCATTTGCCCCGCTGGGGCGCACAACAGGGGGCCTTTTCAATGCTGACCCTGCTCAATCTGCTTTCCGCCGTGGCGTTGCTGATCTGGGGCACGCACATCGTGCGTACCGGTATCCTGCGGGTGTACGGCTCGAACCTGCGCCGGGTACTGAGCCAGAACATGTCCAAGCGCCCGCTTGCGTTTATCGCCGGCATCCTGGTGACGGCGATGGTGCAAAGCAGCAACGCCACGGCGATGCTGGTGACCTCGTTCGTCGGCCAGAGCCTGATGGGCCTGACCCCGGCGCTGGCGATCATGCTCGGCGCCGATGTCGGTACCGCGCTGATGGCGCGGGTGCTGACCTTTGACCTGTCATGGCTGTCGCCGCTGCTGATCTTTCTCGGGGTAATCTTCTTTCTTTCCCGCAAGCAAACCCGCGCCGGGCAACTGGGCCGCGTCGGTATCGGCCTGGGCCTGATCATCCTCGCCCTGCAGCTGATCGTCGAAGCGGCGGCGCCGATCACCCATGCCCAGGGGGTGAAGGTACTGTTCGCCTCGCTGACCGGCGATATCCTCCTCGATGCCCTGGTCGGCGCCCTGTTCGCATTGATTTCCTACTCCAGCCTTGCCGCCGTGCTGCTCACCGCCACCCTGGCCGGCGCCGAGCTGATCAGCCTGCCGGTGGCCATCGGCCTGGTCATTGGCGCCAACATCGGCAGCGGCCTGCTGGCCTTTCTCAGCACCAGCATGCAAAACGCCGCCGGGCGCCAGGTGGCACTGGGCAGCTTGCTGTACAAGCTGATCGGCCTGGTGCTGATCATTCCCGTGCTGCATCCGCTGGTGGCGTGGATGGACAGCCTGAGTTTCAGCCCCCAGGAGCTGGTGATCGGCTTTCACCTGCTCTACAACACCCTGCGCTGCCTGATCCTGTTGCCGACGGTGACGCCCATGGGCCGCCTGTGCAGATGGTTGCTGCCCGAGCGCGAAGAAGCCAACGGCCGCGCCCGTCCGCGTCACCTCGACGCGACCGCACTGACCACGCCAAGCCTGGCCCTGGCCAACGCGGTGCGCGAAACCCTGCGCATGGGCGACCTGGTCGACAGCATGCTCGATGCCATGCTCAACGTGCTGCGCGGTACCCAGACCGCCATGACCCAGCAGATGCGCGGCCTGGGCGAGGACGTCGAGGCGCTGTACAACGCCATCAAGCTGTACCTGGCGCAAATGCCCCGCGAAGACCTCAGCGAGCAGGACAGCCGGCGCTGGGCCGAGATCATTGAGCTGGCGATCAACCTCAAGCTGGCTGCCGACCTCATCGAGCGCATGCTGCGCAAGGTCCAGCAGCAGAAGACTTCGCAGCGCCGCGAGTTTTCCGAGGTGGGCCTGGAAGAACTGACCGGCCTGCACAGCCAGTTGCTGGCCAATCTGCGCCTGGGCCTGTCGGTGTTTCTCAGCGCCGACCCGGAAAGCGCCCGCCAGCTGCTGCGGGAAAAACGCCGCTTCCGCGCCCAGGAGCGGCGCCTGGCCCATGCCCATGTCAGCCGGTTGCAACGTAAAGTGGTGCAAAGTATCGAGACCAGTTCGTTGCACCTGGAGCTGATCGCCGACATGAAACGATTGAACTCCTTGTTCTGCAGCAGTGCCTATGTGGTATTGGGCGGCGCCGATACTGGCGGCCTGCTGCTCGACAGCGTGCCGGACGACGCTCATTCACCGTGATCGCGACACCCCAAGAACTCCCGCAAGGAAGCTCGCCATGCGTTGCCTGATGTTCATTTGCCTGCTGCTGGGCTGCGCGCCCGGCTTTGCCCTCGACCGCTCCCAGGTCGAGGGCTACCTGCTGCCCAACGGTCTGCAGGTGGTGCTCAAGTCAGGTTACGAACGCAACCATGTGTCGATTCGCCTGGTGGTCGGCGTTGGCTTCGATGATTTTCCCTGCGAGCGCCAGGAGCTGCCACACCTGCTCGAACACCTGTTGTTCAGCGGTATCGACGAGGGCGGTGAGGGCGGCCTGGAAGAGCGCATGCAAGCCCTGGGCGGGGAGTGGAACGCCTATACCAGCAGCGCCGATACCACCTTCGTCATCGAGGCGCCGGCACGCAACCAGCGCAAAGTGCTCGACCTGCTGCTGGCGGTGATCAACGACACCCAGATCGATGAAAAAGCCCTGCAGCTGTCCAAGCGCATCGTCGAGCGCGAAGACGGCGGCCATTACTCGCACCTGCAGCGCTGGCTCGATCGCCAGGACCTCGGCCATCGCGCCAGCGACCAGCTGGCCGTGGAGTTGGGGCTCAAATGCGCCGAACGTTCGTCGATCGAGGACATGACCCTGGAGCAGGTCAACGACCTGCGCCAGCACTGGTACGCGGCCAACAACATGACCCTGATCGTGGTTGGCGGCCTCGACCGCCTGCTGCCGGCTTATCTGGAACGCACCTATGGCGAGCTGCCAGCGGTCGAACCAGGCGAGCGCCGGGTACTGGACGGCGTCACCCACAAAGCCGAGGCACGCCGGGAGTTGATTCGCGGCTGGCTGGGCGACAGCGCCCGCCTGCACTGGCTGTTTCTCGAACCGGTGCTGAACAACGACCACAGCCAGACCTGGGACCTGCTGCAGCGCTACCTGGATTGGGCGCTGTACGACGAATTGCGGCTCAAGCACGGGTTTTCCTACGGCCCGTTCAGCCAACGCGAGAGCTTCGGCGATACCGGGCTGATGGTACTCAACGCCGACCTCGACCGCGCCGATATCGATGCCGCCGAGCAAGCCCTGGCGGCCATGCTCGAGCGCCTGCGCAAAAACGGCCTGGACCCGGCGACCTTCCAGCGCATCAAGCAGGCTGCCATCGACCGCGAAGCCTGGTCGACCCAGGGCAACAGCGCCCTGGCCGATTACTACTGGGGCGCCTTGAACGACTTTGACGAAGGGCGCTTTGCCGATCCGGCGCGGGCCTTGCGCCGGATCAGCCTGGAAGATGCCAACCAGGCCCTGCAGCAGTTGCTGGCCGAGCCCGGCTATGTGCGGATCGAGAAGCCTCTGCTCAGCTACGACGAGCTATATGGCTGGGTGGCGCTGGCGGTGGGGGTGTTGTTGGCCGGGGTGCTTATCTGGGGGCGGCGGCGTTCGCGCTGAAATCATCGCGGGGCAAGCCCGCTCCTACAGAGTATCCTGTGCAGGTTTTTACCTGACCTTGCGAACACCTTCATGCCTCTTTACCTCCAGCGCTTGATCGAGCTGATCAAGCGCTACCCCGGGGTCATCGCCCTCGGCGGTTTCATCTCCGGTGTCGGCAGCTTCATCCTGGTCGATCGCCAGGAAAGCCTGGCCAGCTGGATTGCCATCGTCATGCTCATCAGCTGGATCTGGCTGATGCTCGAGAACACCTTCACCAAGGTTTTCGCCAAGGTCTTCAAACGCGAAATCCCCCAGCCACTGCTGCGCTACGCGACGCAGATGATTCACCAGGAAAGCCTGTTCTTCGTCCTGCCGTTTTTCTTCGTCACCACCACCTGGAACAGCGGCCAACTGGTGTTCACCGGCATTCTCGCCGCCGCCGGGCTGATCTCGATCATCGACCCGCTGTACTACAAGTGGCTGGCGCCGCGGCGCTGGCTGTACCTGGCGCTGCATACCCTGACGCTGTTTGCCGCGTTGCTCACCGCGCTGCCGATCATCCTCCACCTGACCACCTCGCAGAGCTTCAAGCTGGCCCTGGGCATCGCCATGCTGCTGTCGTTCCCAAGCCTTGCCAGCAGCTTCCCGATCAGCCACTGGCGCCGGGGGATCATGCTGGTGGTGATGACCCTGGCCGTCGGCGCCGGCGGCTGGATGCTGCGTTCCTGGGTGCCGCCGGCAACCCTGTGGATGACCGAAGTGGCAGTCAGCACCCAGGTCGAGAACCGCACCCCGGGCAAGAGCCTGGAGCAGATCAAAGCCAGTGAAATACGCGCAGGCCTCTATGCCTTCACCGCGATCAACGCCCCACGCGGGCTGAACGAGCGGATTTACCACGTCTGGCAATTCGAGGGCAAAGAGGTTGACCGCATTGCCCTGGACATCCATGGCGGGCGCAAGGAAGGCTACCGCGCCTGGACCCACAAGCAGAACTTCCCCGGCAACCCGGTGGGGCGCTGGCAGGTGCGGGTGCTCACCGAAGACGGCCAGGTCATCGGTGTACTGCGCTTCAAGGTGGTTGACGATGGTCAAGCACCCGCGGCCGAGTAACGCTATGCTCTGAGGCTGCGAACCGTTGGTCGGACTGCATGGAGCCTATGACTACACACGCCAGCGCCACCCTGGACACTGCAAGCAGCCCGCCACGGCTGCGGATCGTCGGTGACTGGACCCTGGCCAACTACACCAGCCTCAAGCGCAGCAGCGACAGCCTGGCCGGCCAGTACGACGCCTCTACCGAGGTCGACCTCGACCAGCTCGGCAAGCTCGACACCGCCGGTGCGGCGTTGCTGGTCGAGCTGCTGGGCGCCGAACGCCTGGCGCGGCTGACCGAAACCGCCACGCACTTGCCCGCCGCCAGCCAGGCGCTGCTCAAGACCGTGTATTGCTCGGTGCAAGACTTCTGCATCCCGGAAAAACAACCCGAGCGCTCGGTACTGATCCAGCTGCTCACCCGCATCGGCCGCGCAGTTGACACCCTGTGGCAAGACACCCTGCAGATCCTCGGCTTCGTCGGCCTGATCCTGCAAACCCTGTTCCTGCGCCTGTTCCAGCCCAAGCGCTGGCGGGTCACCTCGGTGGTTGCGCATATCGAGCAGACTGGCCTGGACGCCGCGCCCATTGTTGCCTTGCTGACCTTTCTGGTGGGGGCGGTGGTGGCCTTTCTTGGCGCCACGGTGCTGGCCAGCTTTGGCGCGAGCATCTTTACCGTCGATCTGGTGGCATTCTCGTTCCTGCGGGAATTCGGCGTGCTGCTGACCGCCATCCTGATGGCCGGGCGCACCGCCAGTGCCTTCACCGCGCAAATTGGCTCGATGAAGGCCAACGAAGAGATCGACGCCATCCGCACCCTGGGCCTCGACCCGGTTGAATTGCTGGTGGTGCCGCGGGTGCTTGCACTGCTGATCGCACTGCCGTTGCTGACCTTTGTCGCCATGCTCTGCGGCATTATCGGCGGCGCGGTGGTCTGCGCGCTGTCACTGGGTATCTCGCCGGCGATGTTCCTGTCGCTGCTGCAAAGCGATATCGGCGTGCAGCACTTTCTGGTCGGCCTGGTCAAAGCCCCGTTCTTCGCCTTCCTGATCGCCGCCATCGGCTGCCTTGAGGGCTTCAAGGTCAGTGGCAGCGCCGAATCGGTCGGCGCCCACACCACCTCCAGCGTGGTCCAGTCGATCTTCGTGGTCATAGTCCTAGATGCCGTGGCGGCGCTGTTCTTCATGGAGATGGGCTGGTGAGCGAGATCCACACAAAGCCACGTGAAGCGGTGATCGAGGCCCGCGGCATCTGCAACCGCTTCGGTACCCAGAGCGTGCACGAGCAGCTCGACCTGGACCTTTACCGCGGCGAGATCCTCGCCGTGGTCGGTGGCTCGGGCAGCGGCAAGTCGGTGTTGCTGCGCAGCATCGTCGGCCTGCGCCGACCCAACGAAGGCCAGGTGCGAGTGTACGGCCAGGACTTGAGCAGCGCCAGCGACGAGCAACGCTCGCTGGTCGAGCGGCGTTTCGGCGTGCTGTTCCAGAAGGGCGCGTTGTTCTCGTCGCTGACTGTCACCGAGAACGTCGCCTTGCCGCTGATCGAACACGCAGGCCTGAGCCGCGCCGATGCCGAGCACCTGGCCGGGGTCAAGCTGGCGCTGGCCGGCTTGCCGATTTCGGCGGCAGACAAATACCCCTCGTCGCTGTCCGGCGGCATGATCAAGCGCGCGGCCCTGGCCCGGGCGCTGGCGCTGGATCCGGACATCCTGTTCCTCGACGAACCCACCGCCGGCCTCGACCCGATTGGCGCAGCGGCCTTCGACCAGTTGATCCTGACCCTGCGCGACGCCCTGGGCTTGAGCGTGTTCCTGATCACCCACGACCTGGACACCCTTTACACCATCACCGACCGCGTCGCCGTGCTGTCGCAGAAGAAGGTGCTGGTGGCCGGGCCTATCGCCGAGGTCGAAGACACCGACGAAGCCTGGATTCACGATTATTTTCATGGCCCGCGTGGCCGCGCGGCGTATCAGGCCGCTACAGCGCCCAAGGAGCTCTGAGATGGAAACCCGTGCACATCATGTCCTGATCGGCCTGGTCACCGTGCTGGTGGTGGCCGGCGCCATGCTGTTCGGCCTGTGGCTGACCAAGTCGAGTGTCGACAGCACCTTCAAGGACTACCAAGTAGTGTTCAACGAGGCCGTGTCCGGTTTGTCCCGGGGCAGCTCGGTGCAGTACAGCGGTATCAAGGTTGGCGACGTCACCAGCCTGCGCCTGGACCCCAACGACCCGCGCCGGGTCCTGGCCCAGGTGCGCCTGAGCGCCGATACGCCGGTCAAGGAAGACACCCTGGCCAAGCTGACCCTGACCGGCATCACCGGCACCTCGTTCATCCAGCTCAGTGGCGGCACGCCGCAAAGCCCGGAGCTCAAGGGCAAGGACGGCAAGTTGCCAGTGATCGTCGCCTCACCGTCGCCGATTGCCCGCCTGCTGGACGACAGCAGCGACCTGATGACCAACATCAACGCCCTGGTGCACAACGCCAACCAGCTGTTCTCCGAAGACAACGTCACCCGCCTGAGCAACACCCTGAGCAACCTTGAACAGACCACCGGCGCCTTCAACGACCAGCGTGGTGACATCCGCGAGGGTATCCAGCAACTGGCCCAGGTCGGCAAGCAGGCTGGCGCCATGCTCGAACAGACCAGCGAACTGATGCGCAACGCCAATGGCCTGCTCAGCAGCCAGGGCAAGCAGATGTTCGGCAGTGCCGAACAAGCCATGCAGTCGCTGGCGCAAAGCACCGAAACCATCAACAAGCTGCTCAATGACAACCGCGAAGCCATCGATGGCGGCGCCCAGGGCTTCAACCAGCTGGCGCCGGCCATCCGCGAGCTGCGCGACACTCTGACCTCGCTCAAGGGCATTTCCCAGCGCCTGGAAGCCAACCCCAGCGGCTACCTGCTGGGCCGTGACAAAAACAAGGAGTTCGAGCCATGAGCCGTACCTGTCGCTACCTGGCCCTGGCCACTGCACTGAGCCTGGGCAGCGCCTGCTCGATCCTGCCGCAGGCCGAGCCTGCCGATGTTTATCGCCTGCCTTCGGCGCAAAGCACCCGCTCGCTGACACAGAGCGCGCCGTGGTCGCTGCGGATCAATAAGCCAATCGCCAGTGATGCCTTGAACAGCCCGCGCATCGCCGTGGTGCCGCAGGGCAACCTGATCAGCAGCTACAAGGGCGCGCGCTGGAGCGACCCGGCACCGACCCTGCTGCGCAACCGCATGCTCGATGCCTTCCAGCGTGACGGCCGCGTGCAGCGCCTGAGCGCCGACGACAGCAACCTGCAAAGCGATTATGAAATTGCCGGCGAACTGCAGGCCTTCCAGAGCGAGTACAGCGCCGACGGCCTGGCTGTGGTGATCCGCTACGACGCCCGCCTGGTGCAGGGCCGTAGCCAGCGCATCCTTGCCAGCCAGCGCTTCGAAGTACGCCAGCCGTTGAGCGACAAGCAGGTAGCCGCGGTAGTCAGCGGCTTCGGCTCAGCCAGCGACCAGTTGATGAAGCAACTGGTCGACTGGACGGTAAACCAGGCCGATCAGCTTCAGGCGAAGAACCAGTAGCAGACGAAGATCGCCGCGATCACCCCGGACAGCTCGGCCAGCAGCGCACAACCCACCGCATGGCGGGCGCGCTGGATGCCGACGGCGCCGAAATACACCGCCAGCACATAGAAAGTGGTTTCGGTGCTGCCCTGGATGGTCGCTGCCACCAGGGCCGCGAAGCTGTCGACGCCGTGGGTCTGCATGGTTTCGATCAGCATTGCTCGCGCCGCACTGCCGGAGAACGGCTTGACCAGCGCGGTGGGCAGGCCCTCGACAAAGCGCGTGTCCCAGCCCAGCCACGCGACTGCATGACGGATACCATCCAGAGCCAGCTCCAGCGCCCCTGAGGCGCGCAGCACGCCGACGGCGCAGAGCATGGCAACCAGGTAGGGCAACAGGCTTTTGGCGACGTCAAAGCCCTCCTTGGCGCCTTCCACGAAGGTTTCATAGACCTTCACCCGCTTCAGCGCGCCGACCACCAAAAACAGGATGATCAGGCCGAACAGGGTCAGGTTGCCGAGAATCGACGACAGCCCCGCCAGCGCGGTAGCCGACAGGGTGCCGAGAAACGCCATGAAACCGCCCAGCAGCAACGCACCGGGAATCAGGTACGCCAGCACCACCGGGTCCCACAGGCGCAGGCGCTGCATTACCGCCACCGACAGCAGGCCGACCAGGGTCGAGGCGCTGGTGGCGAGCAGGATCGGCAGGAACACCAGGGTCGGGTCCATCGCCCCCTGCTGGGCGCGGTACATGAAGATGGTCACCGGCAGCAGGGTCAGCGACGAGGCGTTGAGCACCAGAAAGAGGATCTGCGCGTTGCTGGCCGTGGTCGAGCTGGGGTTGAGCTCCTGCAGCGCGCGCATGGCCTTGAGGCCGATGGGCGTGGCGGCGTTGTCCAGGCCCAGGCCGTTGGCGGCGAAGTTGAGGGTGATCAGGCCCAGGGCCGGGTGGCCGGGCGGGACTTCCGGCATCAACCGGGCAAACAGCGGGCCGAGGACCTTGGCCAGCCATTCGACGATGCCGGCTTTTTCGGCAATCTTCAAAAAGCCCAGCCACAGGGTCAGGGTGCCGAACAGCAGGACCATGACCTCGACCGAAAGCTTGGCCATGGCAAAGATGCTTTCGACCATTGCCGCGAAGATCCCGGCGTTACCGCCCACCAGCCATTGGGCCATGGCCGAAATGGCCGCGACAATGAAAAAACCAAGCCAAAGGCCGTTGAGCATCCGTTGTTCCCCCCAAAGATGGCGCAAATGATAGCGGGCCGGGTTGGCTTCGCGCCATAAACGTCGAGTTACTCCCGATGTAGCCAACAAAAAAGCCCCGACCAGGTCGGGGCTTTTCGTACAGCCAGGTTAGCGCTTACTTGCTGGCAGTTTTGCCAGCCGGTACGGCTTCCTTGCTGCGCCAGTGCGGCAGCGAGTTCCAGTAGCGCTGGCCTTTGGCATCGTCGTACATGCCTTCCCAACGAGCGATAACCAGAACCGCGAGGGCGTTGCCGATTACGTTCAGGGCAGTACGGGCCATGTCCATGATGCGGTCGACACCGGCGATGAAGGCCAGGCCTTCCAGCGGGATACCGACGCTGCCCAGGGTGGCCAGCAGGACCACGAAGGACACGCCCGGTACACCGGCGATGCCTTTGGAGGTAACCATCAGGGTCAGCACCAGCAGCAGCTGCTGGCTCAGCGACAGGTCGATGCCGTACAGCTGGGCGATGAAGATCGCCGCGATGCTCTGGTACAGGGTCGAACCGTCAAGGTTGAACGAGTAGCCGGTCGGTACCACGAAGCTGCAGATGGCTTTCGGCGCACCGTAGGCTTCCATCTTCTCGATCACGCGCGGCAGCACGGTCTCGGAGCTGGCGGTGGAGTAGGCCAGGACCAGTTCGTCCTTGAAGATGCGCATCAGCTTGATCACCGAGAAGCCGAACAGGCGGGCGATCAGGCCAAGGACCATGAAGGCGAAGAAGGCGATGGCGAAGTACACCAGCAGCACCAGCTTGGCCAGCGGCAGCAGCGAGGCGAAGCCGAAGTTGGCGACGGTCACCGCGATCAGCGCGAACACACCGATTGGCGCGTAGTTCATGATCATGTGAGTGACCTTGAACATGGCTTCGGAGACGCCCTGGAAGGTTTTCACCAGCGGGTCGCGGATGTCTGCCTGCAGGCTCGACAGGCCCAGGCCGAACAGCACCGAGAAGAAGATGATCGGCAGCATCTCACCGCGCATCAGCGCTGCGAAGATGTTCGACGGGATCAGGTTGAGGATGGTTTCGATGAACGCATGCTCATGCTGAACCTCGGCCGCCGTGGCCTGGTACTTGGAGATATCGACGGTACCCAGGGTACTCATGTCGATGCCGGCGCCCGGGTGGAACAGGTTGGCCAGGACCAGGCCGACGACGATGGCGATGGTAGTCACCACCTCGAAGTAGATAATGGTCTTGAGGCCGATACTGCCGAGTTTTTTCGCATCGCCAACCCCGGCGATACCCACGATCAGCGACGAAATCACGATCGGGATGACGATCATCTTGATCAGGCGAATGAAGATGTCACCGGCAGGTTGCAGGACGTTACTGATCCACCATGCCTTTTCTGCACTGAAATGGTTCAGTAAAGCGCCGATTGCAATCCCCAGTACCAGACCGATGAGGATCTGCCAGGCGAGGCTTAGCTTTGCCTTCTTCATGTCGTTACCTTTTCTTCAAGTGGAAACGGCCACCAGGCTGATAACCGCGACCCAGAGCTGTTGCCAGCAATCCGTATCGTTTCTTGTTATCTACCGATGGCACCGTAAAAGGTCACCGCAAGCGAGCGTAGGAACGCTCAGGCCAGCGAAAAAAGGCGCAACTATTCCCACGTGGGGGGGCTCCGTCTAATGCCGTAAACGACTACCCCATGCCGAATCGGCATGAGGTTTATCGGCCAAAACGTACGTCACAATGGGTTATTCGCCTACCGTTCGGAAATCCGACGATGGCCAAAGCGCCATAATCCGGCCGATATAGAGGTATGCGCCCGAGTGACAAAGGGCTTTGTTCGACAATCCGAATGGGTGAAATCGCAGCGACTTTGCCAGGACGGCGGGGCGAAAAAATATCGATGTACGGTCGGGCAAAAATATGCGTCGACAGCTTCGGTAGGAAAAACGAATTTGTTGCGGGGGAAAAAGCGATCGCCGTAAAGAGCGCTACGGAAGTCCGGTCGGACACCTCTGCCTGAAGGCAGTTGTCCGACCCGCAACTTCCGCTACCGCTTCACCTGACCCGGCCCTCATCGGAGGTACTCCCTGTACCCCTAGGCCCCTCCGATCCTGAAACAATCAGAGCAGCCCGGCCCCCTGGTCATGCGCCTGCCTTCCTCGGGCGGCGCAGCATAGAAGCCTGAAATGAAAAAAGGTTCAGCTTCTATATATGTACAGAAGTGTGAGCAACACCTCAGTACCAGTTCGGATCACGCTTGAGCTGCTCCTTGAGCAGGGCCTGCATGCCTTCGTCCGGCTTGCCCAGCCAACGGTAGTCGGCGTGGCGTGTGGGCGACTTGTCGGACGGCAGGCCTTCGGGCACTTCTACCAGCATTCCGTAGGCTTCGTCTTTGTCCCAACTGAAGGCGACAATCAGACGCTTGTTCAGGCACTTCTGCTCGGATTCGCACAACGGTCCGACCAGATACTTGTCGCCATCTTCCTCAACCGCCGACATCTGTTGCTCGGAAGTACCACTCAGGTTGAGGACCCATTCGGGCAAGCGTTCTTCGTTTTTGACCACGTCCTGCCAGGTTTCCCGGTATTCGGGGTCCGAGCCAAGAATCTGGTTGGCCCGGACCTGGCCGTCATTGGCCGCCATTGCCGCTGCGCTGCCGCCCATGATCAGGGCGGCAACCAGGGCTCTGCCTAGCGTTGTGCTCATACTCAGCCCCTACCGCGGCGACCAAAGAAGAAGGACACCACGAACAGCACCAGGAAGATAATGAACAGAATCTTCGCGATACCGGTAGCGGCGCCGGCGATACCACCGAAGCCCAGCACGGCAGCGACAATGGCGATAATCAGGAAGGTGATGGCCCAACTCAACATGGTGATTCTCCTTACCGTTTTTGGAAGAGGTCCTTGGGTGCTCGGTTAAAACACCCAGCGATCACGTGGTGCAGCAGTGTCGACAACGGCAGGAGTGGTCACCGGCGTAGACAGTGCGACCCTGGCCTGCAGCGCAGCTACCGGGCGTTGTGCCTGAACCTGCGCCACCAGCGCGGCCTGGGCAGCCAGCTGCTCGGCACTGCGCGCGGTTTCCCAGCTGTTGTAGAGCTGGCCGGCAATCAGGGTCAGCAGCAGCGCCAGGCTGAAAAACAGACCCTGGCGCAGCTGAAGCGAAGAAACCTGCACTAGGGTGGCGGTTTGGCGGTTCATGCCGTGCTCCTCCTGCTGCTTTTATTGTTGACTTGATGTAGTCATTGCAGCCTGCATGCCAGCCTTTGAAACTATTTTTTATCCTTATAAATCAACAACTTATGTACATACATCGGTTCAGCCTAAAACGTATCCTGCACGATCGGGCTCAAGCGTTCGTGCGTTTTGCATGATCAGCCCTGCACCTTGGTTGCTACCTTGAGCATGTCGGCATCCACCCCGCGCACGCCGCGAATCTGCCGGGCGACCTCGATGGCGATGGTCTTCTGTTCGCTGCTGACCACCTCGCCGGACAACCGCACCACGCCATCCTGGGTCGCCACTTTGATGTTCGGGCCATCGAGGTTGCGGCTGTACATGAAGCTGGTCTGCACCTTGGCATTGATCCAGGCGTCGCTGAGCTGCGGTTCGGTCACCTGTTGCTGGCGCTCTTCACGCTGCCTGGCCAGATCGGCCGCACTCAGGCTGATGAGGTTGTTGACCAGGTAAACGCCCTCGGTGGAGCTGGCCAGTACCCCCGCCAGCTCTTTGGCTTCGGCGCTACTGACCTGGCCGCGCAGGGTCACCACGCCCTCACGGCTGTCGACTTCTATAGGTGCTGCCTGGGTGTGGGTGCTCCACAGCAGACGCGCGCGAATGATCGAGGCGAGGGTCGCGTCTTCCAGGCGCTGGGCATAGGCGCGCCGCTCCAAAGGTTGCTCGACCAGTTCGGCATTGACCTTGAGGTCGTTCTGCACCGCTTCGATGCCGCGGGTGGCCAGAGCAACGGCTTCGGCCAGCTGGCGCTCGACCTGGTTTTCGACCTCGCCGCGCAAATGCGCCGTACTGCCCTCGACCCTGACCTCGATCTTGTATGGGTTGAGCAAGCGGTTGAGCGCCAGGGCGGTTTGCAAGGCGCCTTCCTGGCGCGCCTGCTGCACGCTGGAAGCCGGTGATTCGGCGGCGCTGCTGGCCATCGGCAGCAGCAGGAACAGGGCAGTGGCGACTGCCAACGGATAGGGCGCGAACATGAGAAAACCTCCGAGGGCTCAGAGTCTTTTGTCTTCGCAGTACTCGTGCCAGTTCCTTTCGGATAAACAACCGCTGATTTTTCAGTGAGTTAGATAAGTGTTGGGCGAACGGCTACCATGCAGGCAACGGAATGAATCAGAATGAACCATGCAACTTGCCCGATTTTTCCGACACTAACCTAGATCATTCTCAAAGGAGCGTAGGAAATGGAGTCAGCCCAGGAACATCAAGGCCGTATTCTGCTGGTCGACGATGAGTCCGCCATCCTGCGAACCTTTCGTTACTGTCTTGAAGATGAAGGCTACAGCGTTGCAACCGCCAACAGCGCGGCGCAGGCCGAAACCCTGCTGCAACGGCAAGTCTTCGACTTGTGTTTCCTCGACCTGCGCCTGGGCGAAGACAACGGCCTGGATGTTCTGGCGCAGATGCGTATCCAGGCGCCATGGATGCGCGTGGTGATCGTCACCGCGCATTCGGCGGTCGACACGGCGGTGGATGCGATCCAGGCCGGCGCCGCCGATTACCTGGTCAAGCCCTGCAGCCCGGACCAGTTGCGCCTGGCCACGGCCAAGCAACTGGAAGTCCGTCAGCTGTCGGCGCGCCTCGAAGCGCTGGAAGGCGAAGTGCGTAAGCCCAAGGACGGCCTCGACTCACACAGCCCGGCCATGATGGTGGTGCTGGAAACCGCCCGCCAGGTCGCCACCACCGACGCCAACATCCTCATTCTCGGTGAGTCCGGCACCGGTAAGGGCGAACTGGCCCGCGCCATTCACGGCTGGAGCAAACGCGCGCGCAAAGCCTGCGTGACCATCAACTGCCCGTCGCTGACTGCCGAGCTGATGGAAAGCGAGCTGTTCGGCCACAGCCGCGGGGCCTTTACCGGTGCCAGCGAAAGCACCCTGGGGCGGGTCAACCAGGCTGACGGCGGGACCTTGTTCCTCGATGAAATCGGCGATTTCCCGCTGACCCTGCAGCCCAAGCTGCTGCGTTTTATCCAGGACAAAGAATACGAGCGCGTCGGCGACCCGGTGACCCGCCGCGCCGATGTGCGGATTCTGGCCGCGACCAACCTCAACCTCGAGGACATGGTCCGCGAAGGGCGCTTTCGCGAAGACCTGCTGTACCGCCTGAACGTCATCACCCTGCACCTGCCGCCCCTGCGCGAGCGCAGTGAAGATATCCTCACCCTGGCCGATCGCTTCCTTGCCCGCTTCGTCAAGGAATACTCGCGCCCGGCCCGCGCCTTCAGCGAGGAGGCCCGCGCCGCGCTGCTCAACTACCGCTGGCCGGGCAACATCCGCGAACTGCGCAACGTGGTCGAGCGGGCGAGCATCATCTGTGCCCAGGAGCGCGTCGAGATCAGCCACCTGGGCATGGCCGAACAACCGGCCAGCAATGCCCCGCGCATTGGCGCGGCGCTGAGCCTGGATGAGCTGGAACGCGCCCACATCGGTGCGGTGCTGGCCACCAGCGAAACCCTCGACCAGGCCGCCAAGACCCTTGGAATCGACGCCTCGACCCTGTACCGCAAGCGCAAGCAGTACAACTTATGAAACTGGCGATGAAGCTGCGCACGCGGCTTTTCCTCAGCATTTCGGCGCTGATCACCGTCGCCCTGTTCGGCTTGCTGCTGGGCCTGGTCAGCGTGCTGCAGATGGCCAGCGCGCAACAGGCGCTGGTGCGGGAAAACTCGGTAACCCTCGACCTGGGCCTGAAGCTGCGGCAGAACCTGGGCGAGCAGTTGACCCTGCTGCTGGATGACGCCCCGGACAGGCCAGCCCTCGAAACCTTGCAACGCCAGTTCCAGCAACTACTGGACGAAGGCATCAACCATGACGACGAAAGCCCGGGCGACCAGGGTTTTGCCAAGGCCAACCTCGACTACCAGGCCTTTTTGCAGGCTTACCGCAACAGCGCTGAAACCTCGAAAAGCCTGGGCGCCGACCAGCCCCTGGGCCATGCCTTCAACCTGTTGCGCAGCGACCTGGTCGAATCGCACAAGCGCGCCTTGCAGCACATTAATGAAAGCGAGCAGAAAGCCCATGACCGCGCCCTGCTGATTGGCGGTTTGCTCGGCCTGGTGGGCCTGACAGTATTGATTCTCGGTTTTGTCACCGCCCATGGTATCGCCCGCCGGGTCGGCCAGCCGATCGAAGCATTGGCCAAGGCGGCCGACCAGATCGGCCAAGGCAACTTCGAGGTCACCCTGCCGGTGTCCCACGCCCTGGAGCTGAACCAGCTGACCCGCCGCTTTGGCCTGATGGCCGAGGCTTTGCGCAAGCATCAGGCAACCAACATCGACGAAGTGCTGGCCGGCCAGCAGCGCTTGCAGGCGGTGCTCGACAGTATCGACGACGGCCTGCTGATCATCGATCGCCAGGGTCATCTGGAGCATCTCAACCCGGTCGCCCAGCGCCAACTGGGCTGGGAAGATGCGCGTCTGGGCACAGGCCTTGGCGATGCCCTGCAACGCCCGGAGCTGGACGAGCAACTGCGCCTGGTACTGCGCGGCGGCACCCTCGACCGCGTGCCTGACGACCTCAGCCTGGAAATAGATGAAGAAACCCGGCTGCTTTCCTACAGCCTGACGCCGGTATGCCACCCACAAGGGCAAATCCTCGGCGCGGTGATGGTGCTGCACGATGTCACCGAGCAACGTGCCTTCGAACGGGTACGCAGCGAGTTCGTCCTGCGCGCGTCTCATGAACTGCGCACGCCAGTGACCGGCATGCACATGGCCTTCGGCCTGCTGCGCGAACGCCTGAAGTTTGCCCCCGGCTCGCGGGAAGCGGACCTGTCCGACACCATCGGCGAAGAAATGCAGCGCCTGAACCAGCTGATCAACGACCTGCTGAACTTCTCCCGTTACCAGAGCGGCCTGCAAAAACTCGAACTGACCCCCTGCGCCATCGACGAACTGCTCGGCCGGGCCTGCGAACGCTTTGCCGCCGCGGCCAACGACAAACAGATCGAGCTGCAGGTCGAGCTGACTGCGCCGCTACCGCGTATCCAGGCCGATCCGGCGCAATTGGACCGGGTCATGGACAACCTGCTCGACAACGCCGTGCGCCATACGCCAACCGCCGGGCGCATCCGCTTGCATGCACGCCGCCACGCCGAGCGGGTGATTATCAGCATCGAAGACAACGGCGAGGGCATTGCCTACGGCCAGCAGGGCAGAATCTTCGAACCTTTCGTCCAGGTCGGGCGCAAAAAGGGCGGTGCCGGCCTGGGCCTGGCGCTGTGCAAGGAGATTGTCCAGTTGCACGGCGGGCGCATGGGTGTGTACTCGCGGCCCGGGCAAGGCACTCAGTTCTATATGGCCTTGCCAGTCTGAATCGCCTGCGGCTCAGGCTTCGTCGTCGATGCGCCGGGGCCCGAGCCGCCGGCCGCGGGTGATCAGCTCGATGAACTGGCGTGCATTGAGCGGATGGGCGAACAACCAGCCCTGGCCATAATTGACCCCTTCGCTATTGAGCAGCAGGGCCTGGTCTTCGTACTCGATGCCTTCGGCAATCACCCGTAGCTGCAGGGCATGGGCCATGCGGATGATGTGCGGGGCCACGCCGCTGCTGGCTGCGTCATGGCCCAGGGCATCGATAAAGGCCTTGTCGATCTTCAGGCAGTCGACCGGCAAGGTTTGCAGGTAGGCCAGGCTGCAGTAGCCAGTACCAAAATCATCGATCAACACCTGGTGCCCGACCGCGCGCAAGGCTTGCAGGTTGTCCCGGGCCACCACCACATCGATCAACCCACGCTCGGTAACCTCGAAGGCAATCTGGCTGGCCGCCACGTGGTGCATGGCCAGCAGGCGTGCCGCCACCCGGCCGATTCTCGGCACCATCACATCGCAAGCGGCAAGGTTGACCGAGATGTACAGCTGGCGGTTGGCGCGCAGCAACTGGCCGAGTTGCTCGAGCACCCGCTGCAGGACGAAATCGGTGATCTGGCGGATCTGCCCGGTGTTCTCCGCCAACGGGATGAACAGGTCCGGGCTGGTTAGCGTGCCATCCGAGCGACGCCAGCGCACCAGTGCTTCGGCTCCGACACAGCGGCGGCTGTTGAGCTCGAAAATAGGCTGGTAAAGCACCTGCAATTCGCCCCGGCGCAGCGCGCCCTGCAGCTCCGAACTCATCGAGCGACGTTGGCGAATCAGCTGTAACACCAGCCAGCCAATGCACCAGGCCAGTACCAGGCTACCGGGGAACAACAGCCAGAGAATGCCGTTCATCTTCAGCGGCATGCTGGCCCTGGGCGCGATCAGCACCAGTTGATAGTCCGGTGACTTGGTCGGCATGCGGTAGATCAGCCGATCCGGGAGCTCCAGCAGCGAACCACTTGAGGCCGGCGGCCAATCGGCGGACGGCGGCCAGACCTGCGGCGGGCCCAGCACCGGTACCGCCCGTGTGCCGTTGTCGAGCACCACCAGCAGGCTGCCTTCGGGCGGCAGGTCAACCACGTCGGTGATGTGCCCGCGTGAGGTGGCGACCAGGAACTTGCCCCGGCCCAGCATCAGCGCCGCCAGGTTGTCATCCGGCTCGGTGGTAGTGTTAAGCCAGTAGCTATAGGTCGGGCCCTGGATATCCGCAGGCCGCAGCGGGTTGATGGTGCGCTCGCCAACCCGGTTGGAACAGGCAACATTACCATCGACGTAAGCGGCTTCGTAGACGAAACGATAATTGAAGGCGACCTGCTGCAAAGCCGTCAGCATGCTGGCATCGCACCCGCGCACGGGTTGCGACTGCAGTTGATCGACGCCTTCGCGCAGCTGACCGAAGATCTGCTCCAGGCGCACCAGAAAGCGCTCGCCCTTGGCGTTCATCTGCTCGATTTCGCTTTGCTGCATCTGGTGCATGGCCACACCGACGCTGGCCATGAGCAGCAGGATCGCGCTGGCCGTAGCCGCGAGTGTGGCCAGTAACCAGGGACGATAGAGCAAATGGCGCAACACCGAGAGGGCAGCTGACATCAATAATTATCCAGTTGAATACCAAGAGGTATAGCAACTGCCAGTCAAGTCAGCCTGCCCGTTGGGCGGTGGGGGCTCAACGACGGCTGTTGAGCACCTGCAACATGGCCGCCGTCTGGGCATCCGGCACGCCATCGAAACGCTGCGGGCGAAAGCGCATCTGGAAGGCTGCCAGCACGTGCTTGGTGCTGACATCATTCTCGCCGGTTTGCTCGATGGCGTAGCCGAAGCGCTTCAACTGCTGCTGATACCAGCTGATGCTCGGTGGATTGACGCTGAAGTACGCCTGCTGCTGGGCCACGGCCTGGGCATTCGGCCAGACCCCAAGGCCTGCGTCCGCCAGGCGCTTCCAGGGGAACATCGGGCCCGGGTCGAGCTTGCGCAGCGGGGCGATGTCGCTGTGGCCGATGATGTAGCGCGGCTTGATGTTGTTGCGCTTGACGATGTCCTTGAGCAGGACGATCAGCGCCTGGACCTGCGCCTCGGTGTAGGGGTGCCAGACCCGCCCGGTCGGCGTGTCGGTATAGCCGGGGTTGACGATCTCGATGCCGATCGAGGTGGAGTTGAGCCAGGTGCGGCCATCCCACTGGCTGTCACCGGCGTGCCAGGCACGACGGCTCTCGTCCACCAGTTGGTAAACAGTGGCCGGCGAGTCGCCGATCAGGTAGTGGCTGCTGACTTCGCCGTGGGTGAGCAAGTTCAGCGAACGCTCCAGCGAAGCATTGGTGTAATGCAGGACGACGAACTGGATGCGTTCGTCCTGGTTGACCGAAGTATGGCTGCGGTCGATCCGCAAACCGCTGGTGCAACCTGCCAGCGTCAGCAGCAGGAGGGCGGTGAAAAACGCTTTCATGAAGAGGGCACTGTGATGAGAGTCTGCAAAGCGTAAGCTTAACGTATCCTCGCCCTTGCCACTCAGCCCTGTTCGACGCGATTTCGACCAAGATGTTTCGCCCGGTACAGCGCTTCGTCTGCCCGCTTGAGCACCACCTCGCTGCGCTCACCGCTGCGAAACGCGCTGATGCCTATGGACAGGGTAATGGTCACCCGCTCGCCCTTGAAGTGGAACGGGCAGGCTTCGATGGCTGCCCGCAGAGCTTCCGCCAGCTGACAGCCAGCTGGCAGCGAGGTTTGCGGGATCAGCAAAACAAACTCCTCACCACCAAAGCGGGCGATGAAATCCTGGCTGCGCAGGCGCTTGCGCAGCACGCTGGCGACTATTTTCAAAACCTTGTCACCGGCCAGGTGGCCATAGCTGTCGTTGATACGCTTGAAATGGTCGAGGTCGAGGATCGCCATCAACAGATGGCCGCCGCTTTCCTGCCATTGCAGCACTTCCTGATCAACCCGCTCCGACCAGGCGGCGCGGTTGGGCAGCCCGGTGAGCGGATCAATCAGGGCTTTCTGGCGCTGCTCTTCAAGGTGCTCGCGGTAGCCCAGGGCTTCCTGCTCCATGCTCGCCACCCGCTCGGCCAGGCCTTGCAGACGGCTGGCCATGTCCTGCTCGCGCTGGTCACGCTGCTGCTGGTGCTCGTCCATGGTGCCGAGCAAACCTTCGAGGCGGCTTTCCAGGATGTGCTTGAGGCTGCCCAGGTCGGCCGCGCCCTGCACACTGCTTTGCAGGCCATCGACCTGCTCGCGCAGCTGGCTGTCGAGGTCGCGGGCTGCCGAGGTGTTGTCGGCGTGGCCTGCGCTGGCTTCGTGCAGGTGGCTCTGGAACGACTCCAGGCGCTCGTTGAGTTGCTGCAGGTAGGCTTCGAACTCGTGCTGGCCGCTGTCGTTGATTGCCAGCATCAGCACCGCCAGGTCATCCAGCACCGGCAGCAGCTCGTACCAGTTCAGGCCGTGCTCCAGGCGCTCGCGCATCGACTGCGCCTGGGCCTTGTGGCGTTCGGGCAGGGTCAGGTCGTCGAGCAGGCCGAGCAGGGTGTCTTCGATATGCGCCGCGACCGAGCTATAGGTGGGCTCGGTGCCGTCGGGCAGGGCGAACTGGGCCTCTTCGTCATCTACCGGCTCTGCTTCTGCCAGGTCAGCCTGCGGCTCGTCCGGGCTGTGCTCGAGCAAGGCCAGTACATCCTGCTCGGAGTCCAGTGTGACCGGCTCGGCTAGCGCTGGCAGTTCAGCTTCAGCTGCTGGCTCGATTGGCAGCTCGGCAACCGGCTCAGGCTCGGATGTACCTTCAAACTGCGGCTGCGCGCTGGCTTGGGGCTCCACGGCTGCAGACTCATACGCCTCGGCAACGACCTCTGCAGCAACCGGCAAGGGCTGCAGCTCATCAACATCGACAGCGGCGGGTTCGGGCGCCACGGCCACGGGCTGTTCTCTGACCTCAGTTGCCGCCGGTACCGCAACGGCGAGAGCCGGTTGCAGGGCTTCTTCCGGCTCGCCGTCGCGATTACCGAACAGGCGCTGCAACAAACCCGGGCGTTGCGCTTCTTCAGGCCGCTCCAGCGCCGACAGCGCCTGGCCCTGCAAGCCGCTCAACTCTCCCAGCAGCAGGGGCATCTCGCGCGACTGGCTGGCGCGGGCCTCGACCTGCTTGGCGAACTTTTTCAGCGGCCGGCTGACGTCGCTGGGCAAGGGCAGGGTTTGCAGTTGGCTGACCAGTGAGGTGAGGGCGGTGGTGACCTGGGCGATTCGGGTTTCCCGGCGCTGCTCGGAATCGAGCACGGCCTTTTCCAGGCGCGGGATCAAGCCTGCGAGGGCGGCGTCCATGTTGTCGGTGCGGATCACCTCGCGCATTTCCTTCATGCACTGGTCCACCGCGCGGTCACTGCCTTCGGCGGCCAGCGTGCTGCGCACCAGACCACGGCGCAACAGGTCGAGACGAGCCTCCCAACGGCGCTCCAGCTTCTCTTGCTGTTCGATACTCTTGAGGTATTTTTCTTTCCAGCGCTGGGCTTCGTCGGTCATGCCTGGGTCCGCAGAGGGTAATGGCAATTAGCTCAAAGCGGGCAGCGTATCCACAGCAAGGGCATCAGGCAAACGAATCTCAACCGCGACCGGTAGATGATCGGAAATAGGCTGGGCCAGAACCTCGACCCGCTCCAGGGTCAGACTCGGGCTGAGCAGAATATGATCAAGGCAGCGTTGCGGCCGCCAACTGGGGAAGGTGGCTTGAACCTGGGGCGCGATCAGGCCCAGGTCGCGCAGCGGCGAGTGCTCTAGCAGGTCGGTGGCATGGGTGTTCATGTCGCCCATCAAAACCTGATGGCGGTAGCCGCCGATCAGTTCGCGAATGTAGGCAAGCTGCCGGGCGCGGGTCTTGGAACCCAGGGCCAGGTGCATCATTACCACCACCAGGGCGTCTTCACCCTCGCCGAAACGCACCAGGATCGCCCCGCGGCCAGCCGGGCCGGGTAGCGGGTGGTCTTCAAGCAGTTGCGGCTTCAGGCGGCTGAGCACACCGTTGCTGTGCTGGGCCAGGCGTCCGAGGTTGCGGTTGAGCTGCTGGTACCAGTAAGGGAAGGCGCCGAGCTGGGCCAGGTGCTCGACCTGATTGACGTAGCCTGAGCGCAGGCTGCCGCCATCGGCCTCTTGCAGGGCAACCAGGTCGAAGTCGGCGAGCAGGTCGCCGATTTTCTGCAGGTTGCCGGCCCGCCCGGTGTGCGGCAGCAGATGCTGCCAGCCACGGGTCAGGTAATGGCGGTAACGCTCGGTGCTGATGCCGACCTGGATGTTGAAACTGAGCAGCCGCAGCCGGCCGTCCTCTGGCAGGCCGTTAGCCTGCAGGTGATGTTCATTGACCTGCGGATCACACAGGCCAACGCCTCGCTCGGTTCTCCAGCGGCGCATGGCTGGCGCCGCTTACTTAGCGGCGCGCTCCTTGGCGATCAGGTAGTCAGCGACATTCAGCACGCCCTGCGGACCTTTGGCGGTGCCCAGGTCAAAGCGGTACTTGCCGTTGACGACCATGCTCGGTACGCCGGTGATCCCGTACTTCTTGGCCAGTTCTTTGGCCTTGGTGGCCTGGCCATTGATGGCGAAGGAGTTGAAGGTCGCGCGAAACTTGTCAGGATCCACGCCTTGAGTGGCGAGGAAATCAGCCATGTCGTCCAACTTGGTCAGTTGCTTGCGCTGCTTCTGAATCGCTTCGAACACGGCAGCGTGAACCTTGTGTTCAACGCCCATGGCTTCGAGAGTCAGGAACATCTTCCCGTGGGCATCCCAAGGGCCGCCGAACATGGCCGGAATGCGCTTGAAGTTGACGTCTTTCGGCAGCTTCTCGACCCACGGATTGATTACCGGCTCGAAGCTGTAGCAGTGCGGGCAGCCATACCAGAACAGCTCGACCACCTCGATTTTGCCAGGGACCGACACCGGAACCGGGTTGCTCAGCTCGGTATACTGGTCGAAGGCTACCGGTTCGGCGGCCTGGGCAGTCATGCCGAAGAGGCTGGCGGTGACCAGCGCGGCGCCGAGAATCAGATTACGCATGCTTTACTCCTGAGCAGTCTATTGAGTCGCCTTGGCGCGACCGGTCGTAGGACAGGCCGAGGCTGGCCCGAGTTCGTTAGTGTAACGGCAGCGGGCACAAAAAAGGGCGGCCGAAGCCACCCTTTTCATCTTTGCGCCGCAGTATTAACCCAGCGTTAAAGCACGGATCAATGCAGACCCTGGATGTAGCTGGACAGTGCTTCGATGTCCTTGTTGCTCAGCTTGGCGGCAATGGTGCGCATGGTCGTGGCATCGCCATCGTTGGTGCGGTTGCCTTCGCGGAAGTCGGTCAGCTGCTTGGCTACGTAGCTGGAGTGCTGTCCACCCAGGTGCGGGAAACCGGCCAGGGCGATGCCTGCGCCATTAGGCGAATGGCAGCCGGTGCAGGCCGGCAGGCCTTTTTCGACGTCGCCGCCATTGAACAGCGCGCGACCTCGCTCGACCAGCTTCGGATCAGCCGCGCCAACGCTGCCTTTCTGGCTGGAGAAGTAGGCGGCGATGTCGGCCAGGTCCTGGTCGCTGAAGGCGGCCAGCATGCCGGTCATTTCCAGCACGGTGCGCTTGCCCGACTTGATGTCGTGCAATTGTTTTTCCAGGTACTTCTCACCCTGGCCTGCAAGTTTCGGGAAGTTCGGCGCCAGGCTATTGCCGTCCGGATTGTGACAAGCGCCACATACAGCAGTTTTGGCCTGACCAGCAGCGGCATCCCCTTTGATAGGCTCTGCGGCATTGGCTGCACCGGTGATGCCCAAGGTCAACAGCAGACTCACGAGTAGTTTGTTCATCAGCTAATCCAACTACGGCTAAGGGTGAAAGAGTTATGTATCGGGACTCCGGCTCATCCACTGGATGATCGCCTGGTAGTCCTCGGCACTGCAGTCCATGCACAATCCACGCATTGGCATAGCCTTGAAACCCTGGGTGACATGCACCACCAGTATCTCCATACCCTTCGCCAGTCTTGGCTCCCAAGCCGCACGATCACCCGCTTTCGGTGCCTGTGGCAGCTGCCCGGCGTGACAAGCCGCACACGTGCGGTTGTACAACGCCTCGGGATCCTGTGTAGCCTGAGCGCTGAATAACGGTATCAAGACACCGACAACAAGCAGCCATTTCGTCATGCGAACGACCTTTCAGGGTTGGGGGCTGCACTGCGTTCTAATGCGCAAGCTTGAATCCGATGCCCCCGTGCACATCCTCCTACGCTGGGATAATGCGCACACAAAATCTGGGGCATTATATACTCCCGTTACTGAAACGGAAACGACACCGCTTGCCGAGCCCGCCTCTGGCAACGCCCACACCGGATATCCCATGCAAGTCAAAAACCCCATCCTCGGCCTCTGCCAACAGGCCAAATTCGCCATCAGTGCTGCCAAGGTCGACCAGTGTCCGCCCGACCAGGGCTATGAAGTGGCCTTTGCCGGCCGCTCCAACGCTGGCAAGTCCAGTGCCCTGAACACCCTGACCCACGCCAGCCTGGCGCGCACCTCGAAAACCCCGGGGCGCACCCAGCTGTTGAACTTCTTCAGTCTGGACGATGAACGGCGTTTGGTCGACTTGCCGGGCTACGGTTATGCCAAGGTGCCGATCCCGCTCAAGCAGCACTGGCAGCGCCACCTGGAGGCCTACCTGGGCAGCCGCGAGGCCTTGAAGGGCTTGATCTTGATGATGGACGTGCGCCATCCGATGACCGACTTCGACATGATGATGCTCGACTGGTCGCGCGCTTCGGGCATGCCGATGCATATCCTGCTGACCAAGGCCGACAAACTGACCTTCGGCGCGGCCAAGAACACCCTGCTCAAGGTGCAGGCGGAAATTCGCAAAGGCTGGGGCGACAGCGTCTCGATCCAGCTGTTCTCGGCGCCCAAGCGCCAGGGCCTGGAAGAGGCTTACGGCGTTTTGGCACGCTGGATGGAACTGGCGGACAAGCCCGCAGAATAAGGGCTGCCCGGCAAACGCCGGGCAAAAAAAACCCCGGACTTCGTATGGGGAGGGGGAAGTTCGGGGTCCAAGTTCCGGACCGCTAGGGCGGGGTCCAGATATCTGCCAACACTTAACACAACATAGGAGCATCGAAGGGCTTCACCAGCCATTCAGTTACTCTGAGTCGCAGTTCACCGGTTTAGTTCCTGACGTTTAAAAACTATTTGCGATAGATGGGAAATTTCCGGCACTAATGGCATCAGGCCAGCTAAAAAGCCGCGACGATATGCCGCAGCTTTTCCCCGAATTTCAGCGCATTTTTAGTGTGCTTCGTCCCAATTTGACCCCACACCGACCTCAACCAGCAGCGGAACGTCCAACTGCGCGGCACCGCTCATGTGTGGACGAATTTGCTCGCGCACTTGCTCGATCAGGTCTTCGCGCACCTCTAGCACCAATTCGTCGTGCACCTGGAGGATCACCCGGGCATCCAGCCCCGAATCGCTCAGCCAGTTATCCACAGCGACCATCGCGCGCTTGATTATGTCGGCTGCCGTGCCCTGCATCGGCGCGTTGATCGCCGTGCGCTCGGCACCTTTGCGCAGGGCCGGGTTCTTGGCGTTGATCTCCGGCAGGTACAGGCGCCGGCCAAACAGGGTTTCGACATAGCCTTGCTCGGCAGCCTGGGCGCGGGTGCGTTCCATGTACGCCAGCACGCCCGGGTAACGGGCGAAGTAACGATCGATGTAGGCTTGGGACTGTTTGCGGTCGACGCCGATCTGCTTGGCCAGGCCAAAGGCGCTCATGCCGTAGATCAGGCCGAAGTTGATGGCCTTGGCGCTACGGCGCTGATCAGTAGTGACCTGCTCCAGCTCGACGCCGAAAACCTCGGCAGCGGTGGCGCGGTGCACGTCCAGGTCGTTGCGAAACGCGTGCAGCAGGCCTTCGTCCTGGGCCAGGTGGGCCATGATCCGCAGTTCGATCTGCGAATAGTCCGCCGCCAGCAGTTTGTAGCCCGGCGCAGCGACGAAGGCCTGGCGAATACGCCGGCCTTCAGCGGTACGGATCGGGATGTTCTGCAGGTTCGGGTCGCTGGACGACAGGCGCCCGGTGGCCGCCACCGCCTGGTGGTAGGAGGTGTGGATACGCCCGGTGCGCGGGTTGATCTGCTCCGGCAGGCGGTCGGTGTAGGTGCTCTTGAGCTTGCTCAGGGAGCGGTACTGCATCAGCACCTTGGGCAGCGGGAAGTCCATGTCGGCCAGTTCCGCCAGCACCGCTTCGGCAGTGGAAGCCTGGCCCTTGGCGGTCTTGTTGAGCACCGGCATGCCGAGCTTGTCGTAGAGGATCACACCAAGCTGCTTGGGCGAACCGAGGTTGAATTCTTCGCCAGCGATTTCGAAGGCCTGGCGCTCCAGCTCGGCCATTTTCTCGCCCAGCTCGATGCTCTGCACGCCCAGCAGCTTGGCATCGACCAGCGCACCCTGGCGCTCGATCTTGGCCAGCACCGGCACCAGCGGCATTTCGATGTCGGTCAGTACCGACTGCAGGCTTGGAATGCTCGCCAGCTTCTGCTGCAGGGTCTGATGCAGGCGCAGGGTGACGTCGGCGTCTTCGGCGGCATAGGGGCCGGCCTGTTCCAGGCTGATCTGATCGAAGGTCAGTTGCTTGGCACCTTTGCCGGCGATGTCGGTAAAGCCGATGGTGGTGTGGTTCAGGTACTTGAGCGCCAGGCTGTCCATGTCGTGACGGGTGGCGGTGGAGTCAAGCACGTAGGACTCGAGCATGGTGTCGTAGGCCACGCCCTGCATCTGGATGCCATTGGCAATGTCGCCACCGATGGCGCAGTTGGCCAGGATGTTCATGTCGTACTTGGCGTTCTGCGCCACCTTGACCTTGGCCGGGTCTTCCAGCAGCGGCTTGAGCGCCAGCAGCACGCTGTCGCGGTCAAGCTGCTCGGGCACGCCCATGTAGGAGTGAGTCAGCGGCACATAAGCGCCTTCATGGGCCTGGACCGCGAACGACACACCGACCAGTTGCGCCTGCTGGGCATCGAGGCCGGTGGTTTCGGTGTCGAAGGCAAACAGCGGCGCCTGGCGCAGCTTCTCCAGCCAGGCATCGAAACGGGCCTGGTCGAGGATGGTTTCGTACTGGGCCTCGACCACTTCCTGCGGCGCTTCGACCACCACTTCCTGGCCGGCACGCTTGGCGTCGCGCTGAACTTCGTCGACCCAGCTCTTGAACTCCATCTCGGTGTACAGCGCCAGCAGCGCGTCACGATCAGGCTCGCCGCACACCAGCGCATCGACTTCGACGTCCAGTGGCACGTCGATCTTGATGGTGGCCAGCTCGTAGGACAGGAACGCCGCGTCGCGGTGTTCTTCCAGCTTGGCCGGCAGGGTCTTGGCGCCGCGAATGGCCAGGGTCGGCACCTTGTCGAGGTTCTGGTACAGGTCGCTCAGGCCGCCACCGATACCGGTCAGCAGGCCCACCGCGGTCTTTTCACCCACGCCCGGCACGCCTGGGATGTTGTCGACCTTGTCGCCCATCAGGGCGAGGAAGTCGATGATGTGTTCAGGACCGACGCCGAATTTCTCGTGCACGCCAGCGACGTCGAGCACGGTACCGGTCATGGTGTTGACCAGCGTAATGTGGCCGTCGACCAGCTGGGCCATGTCCTTGTCGCCGGTGGAGATGATCACCGGGCGCCCGGCCGCGGCGCTGCTGCGCGCCAGGGTGCCGATCACATCGTCGGCTTCTACGCCTTCGACGCACAGCAGCGGATAGCCCAGGGCGCGTACGCTGGCGTGCAGCGGCTCGATCTGCACGCGCAGGTCGTCGGGCATGCTCGGCCGGTTGGCTTTGTATTCGGCGAACATTTCGTCGCGGAAAGTGCCGCCCTTGGCGTCGAAGACCACCGCGAACAGGCTGTTCGGATACTGCTTGCGCAGGCTCTTGAGCATGTTCAGCACGCCCTTGACCGCGCCGGTCGGCAGGCCCTTGGAGGTAGTCAGTGGTGGCAGCGCGTGAAAGGCGCGGTACAGGTACGAGGAACCGTCCACCAGGACGAGGGGAGCTTGGCTCATGTGCAGAATCAACCTTTTCGACGGGCCCGGCGCTAGAATGTCCGGAACATTGACGACAAAGGGACAAGGTTATCATGCGTACACTAAATCGCCTGTTGCTGCTCAGCCTGTTGGCAGTCACTCCGGTCGTCGCCGTGGCAGCGGATGACGCGCCATCGGCTGATCCAGAGGTAACCATTCGCACGGAAGGCGACAAAACCATCCAGGAATACCGGCAAAATGGCTTCCTGTATGCAATCAAGGTGACGCCCAAAGGCGGCAAACCTTATTTCCTGGTACGTGCCGATGGCTCGGACGGCAACTTCGTCCGCTCCGACCAGCCGGACATGCTGATCCCGTCGTGGAAAATCTTCGAGTGGAAGTAGGCCGTACCCTTTACATCAACCTGGCACTTCCCTGCTGAAGTGCCCGTATGGGCAATTTTTGATCATGTCAGTCTTCACCCCCCTGACCCGGCCTGAGCTGGAAACCTTTCTGGCGCCGTACGGCCTGGGCCGCCTGCGGGACTTCCAGGGCATTGCCGCCGGTACCGAGAACAGCAACTTCTTTGTCAGTCTGGAACAGGGCGAGTACGTGCTGACGCTGGTCGAACGCGGGCCGATCCAGGACCTGCCGTTCTTCATCGAACTGCTCGACGTACTGCATGAGGCCGACCTGCCGGTGCCCTACGCCTTGCGTGGCAACGACGGCGTAGCCCTGCGCGAACTGGCCGGCAAACCTGCGCTGCTGCAACCACGGCTGCCGGGCAAGCACATCAAGAGCGCCAATAATCAGCACTGCGTACAGGTTGGCGAACTGCTCGGGCACCTGCACCTGGCCACCCGCGACAAGGTCCTGGAACGCAAGACCGACCGCGGCCTGGACTGGATGCTGGAAACCGGCGCCGAACTGATGCCGCGCCTGAACGCCGAACAACGCCAGTTGCTGCAGGCGTGCCTGGACGAAGTTGTCGAGCACAAGGCGCAGATCATGGCCCTGCCGCGGGCCAACCTGCATGCCGACCTGTTCCGCGACAACGTGCTGTTCGAAGGCACCCACCTGACCGGCCTGATCGACTTCTACAACGCCTGCTCGGGGCCGATGCTCTACGACCTGGCGATTACCCTGAACGACTGGTGCTGCGACGACGCCGGCATCATCGACGGCCCACGGGCGCGGGCGTTGCTCGGCGCTTATGCAGCGCTGCGACCGTTCACCTCGGCCGAGGCCAACCTGTGGCCGGTGATGCTGCGCATTGCCTGCGTGCGCTTCTGGCTGTCGCGCCTGATTGCCGCCGAATCGTTTGCCGGGATGGACGTGCTGATTCACGACCCGGCCGACTTCGAAGTACGCCTGGCGGCGCGCCAGCAGGTAGAGATAGCGTTGCCGTTCGCGCTGTGAAACATCGCGGGGCAAGCCCGCTCCTACAATAGGTTGGAGCGGGCTTGCCCCTGCGATCGGGGCGTCACAACTTCTCCAGGCACCCCGCCAGATCATTCCCCAGCGTCTCCAGCAACTGCTCGTAGCCCTGGGCACTGGCCGGCGCCGTACCACCCAGCGCGTCCAGCTCCGCCAGGGTCACCGGCAGCCCCGCCGTCAGCGTCTCAGCCAAACGTGGGCGCAGTGGCGGCTCGCTGAACACACAGGTCTTGCCCACTTCCTGCAGGCGTTTGCGCATCGCCGCCACGTGTTGGGCACCCGGCTGCACTTCGGCGGCCACGCTGAACACCCCGGTGTGTTTCAGACCATAGGCCGACTCGAAGTAGTCAAATGCCTCGTGAAAAACGAAGAACGGTTTGCCGCTGACACCGCTCAAGCGCTTTTTCAGGCGCCCGTCCAGCGCATCCAGACGCTCGCCGAAGGCCTTGAGGTTGCTCTGGTAGCGCGCGGCATTGGCCGGATCGGCAGTGCTGAGGTCTGCGGCGATCCTGGCGGCGATCACCCGGGCGTTGACCGATGACAGCCAGAGGTGGGCATCGAGACTGCCGGGGCGGTGATCATGGTCATGATCGTCGCCATCTTCGTCATGGGAGTGGCTATCTTCGCCAAAATGGCGCAGGTGCAGGCCGGGCAGTTCCTGCACGGCAACGCTTGGCTTGCTGCGGCCTTTGAGCACACGCGGCAGAAAGCCCTCCATGTCCGGGCCGATCCAGTACAGCAGGTCGACGTCGGCCACCCGCCGTACGTCGGAAGGACGCAGGGCGTAATGGTGCGGCGAGGCGCCTGGCGGCAGCAGCACTTCAGGCGTACCGACGCCGTCCTGAACCGCCGCAGCGATCTGTTGCAGGGGCTTGATGCTGGTCAGCACACGCACTTCGGCCTGTGCCTGGGCCATCACCAGAGTGGCGATAAAAGCGACAAAAAGGGCAAAAATTCGGGACACGATGACCACTCACAGGGGCTGAAACAGGTAACATAATAACGTCTCCAATCAGAACCGTCGCCGCTCATGCCTAAAACCCCGCTGGCCAACCGCCCCCACGACCACTCCCATTGCGTACACAGCGCCCTGGCCGAGGCCGATGCGCTGTGCGCACGCCAGGGTGTGCGCCTGACCGCTTTGCGCCGCCGCGTGCTGGAGCTGGTGTGGCAGAGCCACAAGCCGCTGGGCGCCTACGACATCCTCGCCGTGCTGAGCGAGCAGGACGGTCGCCGGGCCGCGCCGCCGACCGTGTACCGGGCGCTGGATTTCCTCTTGGAAAACAGCCTGGTGCACCGCATTGCCTCGCTCAACGCCTTTATCGGCTGCAGCCACCCCGAGCACGCGCACCAGGGCCAGTTCCTGATTTGCCGCGAATGCCACGTGGCCATCGAGCTTGAGCAGCGCAGCATCAGCGACGCCATCGTCGCCAGCGCTAAAGACGTCGGCTTCAGCGTCGAAGCACAAACGGTCGAAGTGGTCGGCCTGTGCAGCAACTGCCGGAGCGCCTGATGAGCAATGCGCTGATTCGCCTCGAGCAGGTGGGCGTGAGCTTCGCCGGCCAAGCGGTGCTCGACAGCATCGACCTGGCCGTGGAACCGGGGCAGATCGTCACCCTGATCGGCCCCAACGGCGCCGGCAAGACTACCTTGGTACGCGCCGTGCTCGGCCTGCTCAAGCCGCATACCGGTACGGTCTGGCGCAAGCCGCGGCTGCGCATCGGCTACATGCCGCAAAAGCTTCAGGTCGATGCCACCTTGCCGCTTTCGGTACTGCGCTTCTTGCGCCTGGTGCCCGGCGTTGATCGCGCCGCAGCGTTGTCGGCACTCATGGAAGTCGGCGCCGAAAAGGTCATCGATAGCCCGATCCAGGGGATTTCCGGCGGCGAGATGCAGCGTGTGCTGCTGGCCCGCGCACTGCTGCGCGAGCCCGAGCTGCTGGTGCTCGATGAGCCGGTGCAGGGCGTCGACGTCGCCGGCCAGTCCGAGCTGTACAGCCTGATCACCCGTCTGCGCGACCGCCATGGCTGCGGCGTGCTGATGGTTTCCCATGACCTGCATCTGGTCATGAGCACCACCGACCAGGTGGTCTGCCTCAACCGCCATGTCTGCTGCTCCGGCCACCCCGAGCAGGTCAGCGGCGACCCGGCGTTCGTCGAGCTGTTCGGCAGCAACGCGCCGAGCCTGGCGATCTATCACCACCATCACGACCACGCCCACGACCTGCACGGCTCGGTGGTTGCCCCGGCCAAAGGCGGCCACGTTCATGGAGATCACTGCAAGCATGGCTGATTTTCTGCTTTACGCCCTGCTCGCAGGTTTGGCCCTGGCACTGGTCGCCGGCCCTCTGGGATCCTTCGTGGTCTGGCGGCGCATGGCCTATTTTGGCGACACCCTGTCCCACGCTGCGTTGCTCGGCGTCGCCCTGGGTTTCGTGCTGGATGTCAGCCCGGCGCTGGCGGTGACTGTCGGCTGCCTGTTGCTGGCGATCTTGCTGGTGACCTTGCAACAACGCCAGCCGCTGGCCTCCGACACTCTGCTGGGGATTCTGGCACCGAGCACGCTTTCCCTTGGCCTGGTGGTGCTGAGCTTCATGCACGATGTGCGCATCGACCTGATGGCCTACCTGTTCGGCGACCTGCTGGCGATCAGCCCGGGGGATCTGGCCTGGATTCTCGGCGGCAGCGCTGCGGTGCTGCTGTTGCTGGTGGTGCTGTGGCGCCCGCTATTGGCAGTCACCGTGCACGAAGAGCTGGCCATGGTCGAAGGCTTGCCGGTTGCCGCGCTGCGCCTGGCGCTGATGCTGCTGATCGCGGTGGTGATTGCCGTGGCGATGAAGATCGTCGGCGTCCTGCTGATTACCTCGCTATTGATTATTCCCGCCGCTGCGGCGCAACGTCACGCCCGCTCGCCGGAACAAATGGCCCTGGGCGCCAGCCTGCTGGGGGTTACCGCGGTGTGCGGCGGCCTGGCGTTGTCGTGGTTCAAGGACACGCCGGCCGGGCCGTCCATCGTGGTCTGCGCCGCAGTGCTATTCTTGCTGAGCCTGGCACTGCCCCGGCGCTGAAGACGTGGGGTGCAGCCAAAGCGGTTGCACCCTGCGACATTTAAAAACGCGCGGGGTCCTGAAGAGTTATTTTCGAGTCTGCGGACTGGGTGTAGACTTGCTCGCTTTTTGCGCAAATAGAGAGTCGCAGGAATGAAGCCGTTCGCCTCCCGTTATCTGCTCCTTGCCGCGTTTTCACTGATCCTCGCCGCGTGCTCCAGCACCCCGGCCGACAACGCTGCCGTGCCTGCCCAGCCTGATGCCTGGCAGCAGTTGGAGCAAAGCATCGCCAGCAGCGAGCTGGCCACTGCCGAAGATCAACTCGCCACCCTGCAAAGCCAGGCGCCGAATGACAGCCGGATCGAGCAGTACCAGCGTCAATTGGCCGAAGCCTATCTGCAACGCAGCCAGATCGTCCTGCAAAAGGGCGATGTGAACGCGGCGGCCACCGCCCTGGCCCGCGCCCGTGCGCTGATGCCCAAGGCGCCGGCGCTGACGGGCGGCGTCAACGGTGCTATTGCCCAGGCGCGCAAGGCCGAGCTCGACAAAGCCGAGGCCGCCCTGAAAGCCGCCGAAGCCCGCCCTGCCGCCAAGCTGATCGACCCGACCGCGCCAAGCACCGTGGTTGCGTTGAAAACCACCAATATTCGCGAAATGCGCAAGCAACTCGATGACATCGCCAGAGATGTGATCAATTACCAGTGCGATGTGGTGTTCCAGGTGCCGCGCAAGCAGGACGCACCCTGGCTGCAAACCTTGCTGGGCAAACGCGTTAAAAAACTCGACGGTGATTTTGCCTTGCAGCAAAGCCACGAGATTCACCGCAACCAACCTGCCCAGGCGGTGCTGATCCCACGCCGCCCATGACGAAACAGGGTGCCCTGATGGGCACCCTGTTTGTGCATCACGCCGGAATGGCTTTCGCCGCGGCCTCACGCTCCCACACCCGATGTTTGCTGATTGCCGTGATGAAGGCCTTGTAGGCTTTGTCATCATTGCCCAGCAGCAAACCGCTGTCGGCCTTGAGCCCCAGCTTGTCGAGCACGGCTTGCGCCTCGCTGGCCAGGCCAATCGGCTTGAGGTGCTTGTAGGCTTCAAGCAGAAAGTGCAGCGCCACGCCGTCACCGGCCAGGGCCTGAAGCGAAGCCTTGCCGCCCGGCACCCAGGCCGCATCGAAGATCACCGACGGCATGCCTTCCATCGAGGCATCCACGGCCAGCGCCTTGCCCTGGGCGGTTTTTACCGGCGCCGAGCTCGGGCCAAGGATCTTGATCTGCGCGCTCTCGGCTTCCAGCGCCTTGACCAGGCTATCGACACTGTCGCCATCCACGCCATCAGCCACCAGCACTGCAACCTTGCGGCCCTTGATGCCTTCGCCGAGCAGGTTCATCTGGCTCAGCGCCGGTGACTCCTTGAGGCTGGTTTGGGGCACATCCACCGTACCTTTCTTCGGCGCCAGCAGGCCAAGATTGGCAGCCACTCGCGCCGCCAGCTTGAGGTCGATGTTGGCAAGAATTTCATTGACCTCACGGGCGCGGATGTACTCCCGCTCAACTTTGCCCAGTTCGAAGCTGTAGGCGCTGATGATGTGCTCCTGCTCGGTCGGGCTCATGCTCTGGAAGAACAATCGCGCCTGGGAGAAATGGTCGGCGAACGACGGGCTGCGCTGGCGCACTTTGTGCGCCTCGATGCGCTCCGGATACGACTCGAAACCACCATCGCTGGCTGCCGGCGCAGTCTCCTTGGGCCAGCCACCGTCGATCGAGTTGGGCCCGTAAGAGGCACGGCCCTTGTCCAGCGTGGTGCGGTGCTGCGCATCGCGCTGGCCGTTGTGGTTAGGGGCTAGCGGACGGTTAATCGGGATCTCGTGAAAGTTCGGCCCGCCTAGCCGGCTGATTTGGGTATCGGTGTAGGAAAACAACCGGCCCTGCAGCAGCGGGTCGTTGGAGAAGTCGATGCCGGGGACGATATGCCCAGGGCAGAAGGCAACCTGTTCGGTTTCAGCAAAGAAATTGTCCGGGTTGCGGTTAAGCACCATCTTGCCCAGCGGCGTCACCGGTACCAGCTCTTCGGGGATGATCTTGGTTGGGTCGAGCAAGTCGAAGTCGAACTTGTGCTCGTCTTCTTCGGCGACGATCTGCACGCCGAACTCCCATTCCGGGTAATTACCGGTTTCAATCGCTTCCCACAGATCGCGGCGGTGGTAATCGGTGTCTTTGCCCGCCAGCTTCTGCGCTTCGTCCCACAACAGCGAACACACGCCGGCCTTGGGCTTCCAGTGGAATTTGACGAAGCTGGATTTGCCCTCGGCATTGATCAGGCGAAAGGTATGCACGCCGAAGCCCTGCATGGTCCGCAGGCTTTTAGGAATGGCGCGGTCGGACATCGCCCAGATCACCATGTGCGCCGACTCCGGCACCAGCGAGACGAAGTCCCAGAAGGTGTCGTGGGCCGAGCCGCCGGTGGGCATTTCGTTGTGCGGCTCAGGTTTTACTGCATGGACGAAGTCGGGGAACTTGATCGCATCCTGGATGAAAAACACTGGCATGTTATTGCCGACCAGGTCGAAGTTGCCTTCGTCGGTGAAGAACTTCACGGCAAAACCGCGCACATCGCGCACGGTATCACCCGAGCCACGCGGGCCCTGAACGGTGGAAAAACGCACGAACACCGGGGTGATTTTCTCCGGGTCCTGGAGAAAACCGGCCTTGGTCAGCGCGGCATGCGATTCATAGGCCTGGAAGTAGCCATGGGCCCCGGTACCGCGGGCATGGACGATGCGCTCGGGGATGCGCTCATGGTCAAAATGCGTGATCTTTTCACGCATGATGAAGTCTTCCAGCAGCGACGGGCCACGGTCACCGGCTTTCAGTGTGTTCTGGTTGTCGGCAACCTTGACCCCCTGGTTGGTGCGCAGCGCCTGGCCGGTGGCGTCACTGCGAAATGTTTCCAAGCTTTGCAGCTTGGCGTTGGTATTGGCGCGGTCCGGGGTCTGGGTACCGGCGAGTTGGCTTTCCTTGGGTGGGTTCTTCTTGCTGGGCATCAGTGTGCTCTCCTCACTCAATCAGTCCTACGGTTCGACCCCACGGCGGGCCCTATTCAGTAGTGACTGATGGCCCCTGCAGGCGTTCCTTCGGATTGACCACTGATCGCGTTATTCCAGTAGCATTGGTCAATTGCGAAATAAATGCTAAGAACCTCTATACGAACAGGCTAAAATGCGCGCCCGGCTAACCGCTGACCCCATTCCCATGCGCCCCACAAGGTTCGCTACGTGATCGAGTTTCAAAATGTTCATAAAACCTACCGCGTAGCCGGTAGGGATATCCCCGCACTGCACCCGACCAACCTGAGCGTCGAAGACGGCCAGGTGTTCGGGCTGATCGGCCATTCCGGCGCCGGTAAAAGTACTCTGCTGCGCCTGATCAACCGCCTTGAAGCGCCAAGCGGCGGCAAGATCATCGTCGACGGCGAAGACGTCACTGGGTTCAACGCCAACGATCTTCGTCGATTCCGCCAGCAAGTCGGGATGATCTTCCAGCACTTCAACCTGCTGGCCTCCAAGACCGTTGCCGATAACGTAGCCTTGCCGCTGACCCTGGCCGGCGAGCTGTCACGCAAGGAAATCGACACCCGCGTCAACGAGTTGCTGGCCCGCGTCGGCCTGGCCGATCACGCGAAAAAATACCCGGCACAGCTTTCCGGCGGCCAGAAGCAGCGCGTCGGCATCGCCCGCGCCCTGGCCACCAAGCCGAAGATCCTGCTGTGTGACGAAGCCACCAGCGCCCTCGACCCGCAGACCACCGCCTCGGTGTTGCAACTGCTGGCCGAGATCAACCGCGAACTGAAGCTGACCATCGTGCTGATCACCCACGAAATGGACGTGATCCGCCGGGTCTGCGACCGCGTGGCGGTGATGGATGCCGGGCAGATTGTCGAGCACGGCCCGGTGGCCGATGTATTCCTGCACCCGCAGCACCCGACCACCAAGCGCTTCGTCCAGGAAGACGAGCAGATCGACGAAAACGAACAGCGCGACGACTTCGCCCATGTGCCAGGACGCATCGTGCGCCTGACCTTCCAGGGCGATTCGACCTACGCGCCGCTGCTGGGCACCGTCGCCCGGGAAACCGGTGTGGACTACAGCATCCTCGCTGGCCGCATCGATCGCATCAAGGACACCCCGTATGGGCAGCTGACCCTGGCCGTCACTGGCGGCGACATGGAAGCGGCGTTCGCCCGCTTCACTGCGGCTGATGTTCATATGGAGGTACTGCGTTGATGGACGCCTTGAGTTTCTTTGCCAACGTCGACTGGGCCGAAATCTGGCTGGCTACCATCGACACCATGATCATGCTGTTCGGCTCGCTGTTCTTCACCGTGCTGCTCGGCCTGCCGCTGGGCGTGTTGCTGTTTCTTTGCGGCCCGCGCCAGCTGTTCGAGCAGAAGGGCGTGTACGCGCTGCTGTCGCTGGTGGTAAACGTCCTGCGCTCGCTGCCGTTCATCATCCTGCTGATCGTGATGATTCCGTTCACCGTGCTGATCACCGGCACCTCGCTGGGCGTCGCCGGGGCCATTCCGCCCCTGGTGGTCGGAGCCACGCCGTTCTTCGCGCGCCTGGTGGAAACCGCGCTGCGTGAAGTCGACCGCGGCATCATCGAAGCCACCCAGTCGATGGGCGCCACCACCCGCCAGATCATCACCAATGCCTTGCTGCCCGAGGCCCGTCCGGGCATCTTCGCGGCCATTACCGTCACGGCCATTACCCTGGTGTCGTACACCGCGATGGCCGGTGTGGTGGGCGCTGGCGGCCTCGGTGACCTGGCGATCCGCTTCGGTTACCAACGTTTCCAGACCGACGTGATGGTGGTCACCGTGGTCCTGCTGCTGGTACTGGTTCAAGTCCTGCAGAGCGTGGGCGACAAACTGGTTGTGCATTTTTCCCGTAAGTAACCCCATGGGTCGGCACTGCCGACGCACCGGGGGCCGGACTGGCCCTCACAAGGAGTGATTTGATGAAAAAGCTGCTTGCTGTTGTCGCCGCCGTCGCGGCCTTCTCGGCCCAGGCCGAGACCCTGACCGTCGCCGCCACCCCGGTGCCGCACGCCGAGATCCTCGAGTTCGTCAAACCGGCCCTGGCCAAAGAAGGCGTGGACTTGAAGGTGAAGGTGTTCACCGACTACATCCAGCCGAACGTGCAAGTGGCCGAGAAGCGCCTGGACGCCAACTTCTTCCAGCACCAGCCGTACCTGGATGAGTTCAACAAGGCCAAGGGCACCCATCTGGTCAGCGTTGCCGGCGTGCACCTGGAGCCGCTGGGCGCCTACTCGAGCAAGTACAAGAAGCTCGACGAGCTGCCATCGACCGCTACCGTGGTCATCCCCAACGACGCCACCAACGGCGGTCGCGCCTTGCTGCTGCTGGACAAGGCCGGTGTGATCAAGCTCAAAGACAACAGCAACATCCTCTCGAGCGTCAAAGACATCGTTGAGAACCCGAAGAACCTGAAGTTCCGTGAACTGGAAGCGGCAACCATCCCGCGCGTGCTGACCCAGGTCGACCTGGCGCTGATCAACACCAACTACGCGCTGGAAGCCAAGCTCAACCCTGAGACGGACGCACTGGTCATCGAAGGCAGCGATTCGCCTTACGTGAACATCCTTGTTGCCCGCCCGGACAACAAGGACTCGGAAGACATGAAGAAGCTGGCGGCTGCGCTGCACTCGCCTGAGGTGAAGAAGTTCATCGAAGAGAAGTACAAGGGCGCGGTCAAGCCGGCGTTCTGATTCAAAGACCTATCGCGGGTCAAGCCAACTCTCACAGGTCAGGTGATCTCTGTGGGAGCGGGCTTGACCCGCGATGCTTTTAGTCGCGCTTAACCAGCCCAGGCAACTGCGCAACCAGCTTCTGGTTGTTGAACGGCGCGCGGATAAACCCGCGCTGCTTGCCGTCCGGCCCCAGCAACGCCAGGTTGCCGCTGTGATCGACCGTGTAGTTCGGCTTGCTGGTATCGGCCGGAATGAACGGAATGCTCACCGCATTGGCCAGCTTCTGGATGTTTTCCAGCGAGCCGGTCACCCCGCGAAAATCCTTGTCGAAATAACCCAGGTACTGCTTCAGCTGTGCCGGGGTGTCGCGGTTCGGGTCGACGCTGACCAACACCACCTGCAAACGCTCAACAGCCTCTTTGGGCAGCTCGCTTTTAACCTGGCGCAGCTGGGCGAGGGTGGTCGGGCAGATGTCCGGGCAGAAGGTGTAGCCGAAGAACAGCAGCGACCACTTGCCCTTGAGCTCGTCCATCACCACAGGCTGGCCCTGTTCGTCGGTCATTTGCACGGCAGGCACGGTGCGGCTCTGCGGCAGCAGGATGATGCCGGCATCGATCAGCTCGGTCGGGTTGCCTTCGCTGCGGCCATTGAGCACCTTGTTGACGGTAAGCCCGAGGATCACGGCGACCAGGGCAACGAGAATAAAGACGGTTTTCTGGGTTCGAGTCATAGGTTCAACAGTAGGTAGTGGTCAACAAGCAGCGCGATGAACAGCAGCAACAGGTACCAGATAGAGTACTTGAAGGTCTTGATCGCCGCGTGCGGCCGACTGCCACGGTACAACACCCAGGCCCACTGCAGGAAGCGCCCGCCCAGGGCCAGGGCACAGGCCAGGTACAACGGCCCGCTCATGTGGATGGCGTAGGGCAACAGGCTGACCGCCAGCAACACCAGGGTGTACAGGAGGATATGCACCTTGGTGTAGTGCTCGCCGTGGGTCACCGGCAGCATCGGAATATCAGCCTTGGCGTACTCTTGCTTGCGGTGAATGGCCAGGGCCCAGAAGTGCGGCGGGGTCCAGGCGAAGATGATCAGCACCAGCAGCAATGGCTCGGCGCTAATGTGCCCGCTGATCGCCACCCAGCCCAGCAACGGCGGCGCAGCGCCGGCCAGGCCGCCGATAACGATGTTCTGCGGCGTGGCGCGCTTGAGAAAGCCGGTGTAGATCACCGCGTAGCCGAGCAGCGAGGCCAGGGTCAGCCAGGCGGTCAGGGCGTTGGTGAACACCAGCAGCAATGCCATGCCCAGGGTCGCCAGCAGCAGGGCAAAGGTCAGCGCCGCCGCCGGTGCCACGCGGCCCTCGGCAATCGGGCGTTTATGGGTACGCGCCATCAAGGCATCGATGCGCCGGTCGACCACATGGTTGACCACTGCCGCACCACCGGCGCAACAGGCAATGCCCAGGTTGCCGAACAGCAGGATGGTCCACGGCACCCCGGCACGGGTGGCGAGGAACATGCCGACCAGCGAGGTGATCAGCATCAGCACCACCACCTTGGGTTTGGTCAGCTCGAGGTAATCGCGCCAGCCTGCCTGCAGCCTGCGCTCGCTCAGAAGCGTCGCCATGAATTATCTCCCAGATAATGAACGACTCCGCCGCTCGCCAGCGGGGTCAGGCGCCAGCCCTGGCTGACCCGGCGGACCTTTGCCTGGGCAACCAGTCGAATGCGGTAATTGACCAGCACCATACTCAGCAACAGCAGCGCGCCACCGGCGTTATGGGCCACGGCCACGGCCAGCGGCAGATGGAACAGCACGTTGCTGATGCCCAGGCTCACCTGCAGCGCCAGCGCCGCCAATACCAACCCGGCCAGCCGGCTCAAACCATGACGGTGCAGCTTCCAGCTCAAGACCAGCATGACCGCCGTCACCAGCAAAGCGCCCAGGCGGTGACTCATATGGATCGCCGTGCGCGCGTCACTGTCGAGCTGGCCACCGAGGTAATTGGGGCCGATATGCTGGGTCAGGTGAAAGCCGTTGGCGAAGTCTGCCTGCGGCCACCACTGGCCATGGCAGGTCGGCAGGTCGATGCAGGCCACTGCCGCGTAGTTGGCGCTGACCCAACCGCCCAGGGCGATCTGGCCGATCACCACCAGCAAGCCCAGCGCCGCCACCCGGCGCACGCTCAAAGGCAGCTTGGGCAACGGCGCAAAGGCCCGTGACAGGCGCAGGCTGAGCAAAAACAACAGGCTCAAGGTGGCAAAGCCGCCCAATAGATGTGCCGTGACCACCTGCGGCCACAGCTTGAGAGTCACCGTCCACATGCCGAAAGCCGCCTGGGCAAACACCACGCCAAGCAACAACAGCGGCAGGCGATAGGGCTGGCCGTCGCGGCCATGGCGGCGCCAGGCCTGCAGGGCGAGCAGGGTGATCACCAGGGCCAGGGTGCCGGCAAAGTAGCGATGGACCATTTCGTTGCGGCCTTTGTGCGCTTCCACCGGAGTGTCGGGAAAGTGCAACTCGGCGTGGGCCAGCTGTGCTTCAGTCTTGGGCACGCTGATAAAGCCATAGCAGCCGGGCCAGTCAGGGCAGCCCAGGCCGGCATGGGTCAGACGGGTGTAGGCACCGAGCAACACGACAACCAGTGCCAGCAGGGTGGCGAAGACAGCGAGGCGAAATCCAGGTCTGGCCATGGCAATGTCCTACCCGATATTGGACAGCTTCAGCAGGTGGCGCAGGTCATTGAGCAAGTCCTTGCCCTTGACCCTGGCGTCGTAGCGCAGCACCAGGTTGCCGTGCGGGTCGACGATCCACAGCTGGGCATCCTGTTTGCCCTGGCTGAGCGCGCCATAGCGCGACAGGTCCAGGGGGTAGCGTTGCAGTTGCGGGTACTCGCGCTCGAGCTTGGCCTGGTAGTCCGCCGTCAGTGGCTGGGCGGTGGCCAGGGCATGGCTGGCACGGCTGGCATCGCGGCCCAGGCCGATCTGGATCTGCCGGGCCAGGTACACCAACTGTTGGCAGTCCAGCCCGCACTCTTTGGGCGTGCTCACCAGCAGTTGCCAGCGTCCTTCCTCAGCGCTGACGCCGAGGTCGGCGAGGGTCTGGCCGTTGCCAATCATTTCGCCGTGGTAGCTGCGGCTGTCGGGCACCCAGAATTTGAGTTTGTACATGCTGGTGGCGAGGATCATCGGGCCGAGGACCACCAGCAGGATCAGCAGCAGTTGCAGGCGCCCACGCGCACGATTGCGCGGTTGCCTGCCCTCAGACATGTTGAGTGGACTTGTGGCGGCTCCCATGCTGTTTCTCCTTGTTGTTATGCCAGCCGAAGTAGAGGTAGAGCAGCACCAGGGCCAACGCCAGGGCAAACCACTGCACGGCGTAACCCAGGTGTTTTTCCGGGCCCAAGGCGACCACCGGCCAGTCCAGCCGGTAGCTGGCCGGGCCCGGTTCCAGGCGCAATTCATGGGCAAAACCTTCGCGGCCCAGTTGCGGCCACAGTGCACCGGCGTCAATCGCCGTGATCAGCCGCGGCCAGCTGCCGCCTTGCGGGTCGGCATGTAGCTGGAAGGTGGTGCCCGGGGCGACATACACCGAGGCGTCCAGGCTCAAGGCTTGCCCAGGGGTGCTGAACTGCACCGGGATGCGCCGGTCCGGCCACGGCAGCCAGCCGCGATTGATCAACAGCCACAGGCCGCTGGCCTGGTCGAGAAAGGGTTGCAGCAGCTCGACGCCAACCTGGCCATCGCGCATGCGGTTATCCAGCAACAAGCTGTGCTGGCTATCGAACTGGCCGTACAGGTGCACCCGGCGATAGGCCGGATCGGCGATCTGCAGCAACTGCGTGCTGCCCACCGCGTCGCCGGCACTGCGTTCGGCATACACCTGCAGCAGCTGGCGCTTCTGCTCGGCGCGTGCCAGCTGCCAGCAGCCCAGTGCGATCAATCCCGGCAGCAGCAGGAGCACCACCAGGGTCGGCACGATGCCGGGGCGAAAGCGCTTCACCGGGCCCTCGAAAGGTCAGTCGCTATACTTGTACTCATCACTGCATCCCCCCGGAGTTTCGCCATGCTCAAAGCCGCGATTGTCCTGATGCTGTTGGCGACCATCGCCAGCCTGTTCAGCGGCCTGTTCTTTCTGGTCAAGGACGACGGACAGTCGACTCGCCTGCTCAAAGCCCTGACTATTCGTGTCACCCTGGCCGCCTTGACCCTGGCCCTGGTGACCTGGGGTTTCTACAGCGGCCAGTTGGTTTCCCACGCGCCGTTCTGAACCCGGCTACAGCACGTAAACGAAGATAAACAGCCCCACCCAGACCACATCGACGAAGTGCCAGTACCAGCTGGCCGCCTCGAAACCGAAGTGTTTGTCGGCGTTGAAATGCCCGCGCAGGATGCGCACCAGCATCACGATCAGAATCAGGGTGCCCATGGTCACGTGGGCGCCGTGGAACCCGGTGAGCATGAAGAAGGTTGCGCCATAGATACCCGAACCCAGGGTCAGCCCCAGTTCGGTATAGGCTTCGTGATACTCGTAGGCCTGCAGCACCAGGAACGACAAGCCAAGAAGGATGGTCAGCGCCAGCCAGGCCTTGAGTGGCCCGCGATGGTTCTTGCGCAGGGCATGGTGGGCGATGGTGATGGTGACGCTGGAGCTGACCAGCAAAATGGTGTTGATCAGCGGCAAGTGCCAGGGGTCGATGATGTCTTTGGGCGGCGGAAACAGTTTCGGGTCTGGCGTGTTCAGTAGCGGCCAGGAGAACTCGAAGTTCGGCCACAGCATGTGCGCCACGCCCTTGGCGCCGTCACCACCAAGCCAGGGCCCGGCCAGGTTGCGCACGTAGAACAGCGCGCCAAAGAAGGCGATGAAAAACATCACCTCGGAAAAGATGAACCACGACATGCCCCAGCGGAACGAGCGGTCCAACTGCGGACTGTAGAGCCCGGCGCGGCTTTCCTTGACCACCGCGCCGAACCAGCCGAACAACATGTAGGCCAGGCACAAGGCACCGAAGAAAAAGATCCACGGCCCGTGGGACTCCGGCCGCCCGGCCTTGAGGTCGTTGAACCAGGTGCCGAGGCCGAACACAGTGATGAACATGCCGACCGTGGCAATGATCGGCCACTTGCTTTGCGCCGGTACGTAATAGTGCTCATGGGAAGCCATCGTGGTGTTCTCCTTATCGGGCGCCCTGTGCAACCGGGTCCGCCAGGTGTGCGACCGGCGGGTGGCGAGCGGTGATATCGAACAGCGTGTAAGCCAGCGTCAGGTGTTTCACATCCTTGGGCAGGTCACGGTCGACGATGAAACGCACCGGCATTTCGATGCGCTCCCCGGCTGCAGCACCTGCTGGGTAAAGCAGAAGCATTCGGTCTTGTGGAAATACGCCGCCGCCTCGGCTGGGGTAATGCTGGGGATGGCCTGGGCGCTCATGGGTTTGTCGGTCGGGTTGCGAGCGATGAACACCATCTGGTTGACCGCCCCCGGGTTGACGTCGATCTGGTCGGCGGTGGAATAAAAATCCCAGACCATGTCGCTGGCGTTGGTCGACATGAACTGCACCTTCACCGTGCGGTTCAGGTCGCTGACCTGGGTGCCTTCGTACTGGCCGCCGGTCTTGCCGTTGATGCCGAACGCCTTGCACATCACGTCGTAGATCGGCACCAGGGCAAAACCGAAGGCGAACATCACCACGGTCAGCAGCATCAGCCGCCACACCAGGCGCTTGAGCGAGGTCCCTTCACTCATGGCTGCATCCTCAGGCCGAAGCGGTTCATTTCACTTCCGGTGGAGTCTGGAAGGTGTGGTAAGGCGCCGGTGACGGCACCGACCATTCCAGCCCTTCGGCGCCATCCCAGGGTTTGGCCGGCGCCGGAGCGCCGCCGCGAATGCACTTGATGACGATGAACAGGAAGAAGATCTGCGTGGCGCCGAAGGTGAAGGCGCCAATCGAGGAGATCATGTTGAAGTCGGCGAACTGCAGGTTGTAGTCGGGGATCCTGCGCGGCATGCCGGCCAGGCCGACGAAGTGCATGGGGAAGAAGGCCATGTTCATGCCGATGAACGACAACCAGAAGTGCAGCTTGCCCAGGGTTTCGTCGTACATGTGCCCGGTCCACTTCGGCAGCCAGTAGTAGGCCGAGGCGAAGATGCCGAAGATCGCCCCGGGCACCAGCACGTAGTGGAAGTGAGCCACCACGAAGTAGGTGTCGTGGTACTGGAAGTCCGCCGGAGCAATCGCCAGCATCAATCCGGAGAAGCCGCCGATGGTGAAGAGAATGACGAAGGCGATGGCGAACAGCATCGGGGTCTCGAAGGTCAGCGAGCCTTCCCACATGGTGCTCACCCAGTTGAACACCTTCACCCCGGTGGGCACCGCGATCAGCATGGTCGCGTACATGAAGAACAGCTCGCCGACCACCGGAATGCCGACCACGAACATGTGGTGGGCCCAGACGATAAACGACAGGAAGGCAATCGCGCCGGTGGCATAGACCATCGAGGTGTAGCCGAACAGCGGCTTGCGCGAGAACGCCGGGATGATCGAGCTGACCGCGCCGAAGGCCGGCAGGATCATGATGTACACCTCGGGGTGGCCGAAGAACCAGAACACATGCTGGAACAATACCGGGTCACCACCGCCGGCAGCGCTGAAGAAGCTGGTGCCAAAGTGGATGTCCATCAGCATCATGGTCACCACGCCTGCCAGTACCGGCATCACCGCGATCAGCAGGAAGGCGGTGATCAGCCAGGTCCAGACGAACAGCGGCATTTTCATCAGGGTCATGCCCGGGGCACGCAGGTTGAGGATGGTGGCGATGACGTTGATCGCGCCCATGATCGAGCTGATGCCCATCAGGTGGATGGCGAAGATGAAGAAGGTCACGCTTTCCGGCGCGTAGGTGGTTGAGAGCGGGGCGTAGAAGGTCCAGCCGAAGTTCGGTCCGCCACCGGGCATGAACAGGGTCGAGACCAGCAGCAGGAACGCGGCCGGCAACAGCCAGAAGCTGAAGTTGTTCATGCGTGGCAGGGCCATGTCCGGCGCGCCGATCATCAGCGGGATCATCCAGTTGGCGAGGCCAACGAAGGCCGGCATCACCGCGCCGAAGACCATCACCAGGCCGTGCATGGTGGTCATCTGGTTGAAGAACTCCGGCTGGACGATCTGCAGCCCGGGCTGGAACAGCTCGGCGCGGATGACCATGGCGAACGAGCCGCCGAGCAGGAACATCATGAAACTGAACCACAGGTACATGGTGCCGATGTCTTTGTGGTTGGTGGTCAGCACCCAGCGCATCAGGCCCTTGGCCGGCCCGTGGGCGTGCTCATGACCGTGGCTGTGGTCGTCGATCACTGCGCTCATGTCCTGTCTCCTGCAGTCCGGTGGCGGGGGCGCGGATAGGCATCAACCCGGCTCATTTGCTTTCTGCCTGTTTGATCGCCAGCACGTCTTTTGGCGTGACCATATCGCCCTTGTTGTTGCCCCAGGCGTTGCGTTCGTAGGTCACTACGGCGGCGATATCGACTTCCGAGAGCTGCTTGCCGAAGGCGGCCATGGCCGTGCCCGGCTTGCCGTGGAAGACCAGGCTCAGGTGATCTTCCTTGGGCCCGGTGGCAATTTTCGAGCCCTTGAGCGCCGGGAACATCGGCGGCAGGCCCTGACCTTCGGCCTGGTGACAGGCCACGCAGGTGGTGTGGTAAACCTTGTCGCCGCGCTCGACCAGCTCTTGCAGGGTCCATTCCTTGCTGGTCAGCTCCTTGAGCTTGGCCGCCTCGGCCTTGCGCTCGCCGAGCCAGGTGTCGTAGTCGGCCTTGGACTTGACTTCGACCACCACCGGCATGAAGCCGTGGTCCTTGCCGCACAGCTCGGTGCACTGGCCGCGGTAGATGCCGGGCTTCTCGACCCGGGTCCAGGCTTCGTTGACGAAGCCTGGAATGGCATCGCGCTTGACCGCAAAGGCCGGCACCCACCAGGAATGGATAACGTCGGCGGCGGTGACCAGGAAGCGCACCTTGGCACCCACCGGCAGCACCAGCGGCTGGTCGACTTCGAGCAGGTAGTGCTCGTCCTTGGGTGCTTTGTTGTGGATTTGATCGGCGGGGGTAGCCAGGTTGCTGAAGAACTCGACATCCTGGCCCAGGTATTTGTAATGCCATTTCCACTGGTAGCCGGTGACCTGGATATCGACGTCCGACTCGCTGGCATCGTAGATATCGATCAGGGTCTTGGTCGCCGGAATGGCCATGGCCACCAGGATCAGGAACGGCACCACCGTCCACATGATCTCGACCCAGGTGTGCTCGTGAAAATGCGCGGGCTGCTGGCCGGTGGAACGACGGTGGATGATCATCGACCAGAACATTGCGCCAAAGACCACCAGGCCGATGATCACGCAAATCCAGAAAATGGTCATGTGCAGGTCGAACACTGCGTTGCTGACTTCAGTCGCCCCTGGCGCCATGTTCACGGTCCAGGCGGCGTGCGCCTGACCGAATACCGACCACAACAGGAGGCCCATCCAGACATGTGGATGTCGCATCATTGCGGGTTCCCCTTATCGTTCTTGTTATCCCGGAGGCGTGGACCTACGGCTAAGGGTACGGCGGCCAAGACTGCGAACTTCGACGACCGAGCCCCTGCGAACTGCAGTCGGGCCTCATCAGCGAATCACTTTCAAACCGGAGTATAGACAGCGACCCCGGCGCCGCAATGCGCACAGGGAAAACATCGGCAGAAGTTGAACGTTTGCGCGCAAAGCCGCTAATTACCTGGCTTGAGGCACAATGATGGCATTTAGATATAATTGGCGAATATTAAGTTGTTAATGGTTATGCCAAATGCGTCTTAGGCATTTTCAGAACCGAGCTACCTTATGTCTTCCGTTTGTCACGCCTTTACCCTGGAGTTGTCATGAACATCGCCGCTTTGCGCGAGCAGATTACCCGTGCCCGTCAACATGAGACCGAAACCGGCCAACTGAAAACTCAACTGGAAAACCAGCTGCCCCGCCTGCACCCTTCGATCCATCTGCCAGAGGCCGATGCCCAAGGCGCCCTGGTGCGCTTCGTCGACGCCTATATCGATCAGGTACCGGAACTGCTGGAGGCGGCCAACGAGGTTGCCCGCGAAGCCGGCATCGAGTCGCAGATCAAACCGGTGCTGAAAATCGCCGAGCAGTACTTCCTGCAACCGCCCGCCATCACCGATACCCACCTCGGCCTGGGCTGCCTGCTGGATGAGGCCTACCTGGCCCATCGCCTGGTGGAAGAAGTTAACGACTTGTACATCAAGCACTTCAACCAGCCGCTGATCCCGCTCGACACCACGGTGGCCAACCTGATCGCCCACCAGCTGATCGGCGAGCAGTTTGCCAATCAGCTGGATGAAGTGGTGCACCACTCGGTGGACGAGATGCTCAACGAAGAAAGCTTTGCCCTGGAGTCGGTCGAGCAGTACCGCGACAAGCTCAGCAGCCCGAACACCGGCGAAGCCTGGAAGCGCTGGCCGTGCCTGTCGCGTCAGCTGGGTGTGGGCCTGGAGCTGGATCAGTCGGCTTGAGGCTGATTCGGTTCAAGCCCCCAACCCGGCGGTTGTCCGCACCCGCCCTTCGACCCGGCGCTTGAGCCGCCGCTGCTCGATCAGCAGCCGCGAGCCCTTGCCGGAATTGGCCCGGCCCCAGTCCTCGAGCAGCTCCAGGCAGGAGTGGTCGATGTAGCTGAGGTTGGCCAACGGCACGTGCAGGGTGGTCCCGGGCGGAATGCCTTCCAGCACCTGGGCCAGTGCCGGCACCTTGAGAAAGGTCGCCGCACCGCTCAGGCGCAGTTGCATATGGCCCGGTTGATCAAGGCTGGCCACGCTGATTTTCAGGCGTGCGGCCTTGAGCGCAAGCTTCAGCAGGGTCAGGGCAAAACCGAGCAGTACGCCGGTCAGCAGGTCGGTGAAGATGATCGCCAACGCTGTCGCCGCATAGGTGAACATCGGCATCCGGCCATACCGCCCCAGCCCGCGAAAGGCCTTGAAGTCGACCAGCTTGATCCCGGTGTAGACCAGCACACCCGCCAGGCTAGCCACCGGAATCTGCTGCAGCACGCTGCTGAGCACCACCACGAAAGCCAATAACCAGACCCCATGCAGGATCGCCGACAGGCGCGTTTGCGCCCCGGCCTGGACGTTGGCCGAGCTGCGCACGATAACCCCGGTCATTGGCAGTGCCCCCAGAACGCCACAGAGCATATTGCCCAGGCCCTGGGCCGACAGTTCGCGGTCAAAGTCCGAGCGCTGGCCGTTGTGCATGCGATCGACAGCGGCTGCAGATAGCAAGGTTTCGGCGCTGGCGATAAAGGCCAGGGCAAAGGCGGCGACCAGCAGGTTGGGGTCGGCCAGGTGGAGCAGGTCGGCCGGGCTCAGCCAGTCGATGGCTTCGCTGAGGTTAGCCGGCACTTCGACGCGGTTCACCGGCACTGCCAGCCAGATGCTGATCGCGGTCATCAAGGCCACGCCTAGCAAAGCCCCAGGCACGAAGCGCAGCGACTGCGGGCGCAAGCGCTCCCACCCCCACATGATGGCGATGGTGCCCAGCCCGAGCGCACCGGCCTTCCAGCCGTTGCCCGGGCTTTCCAGCGGCAATGCCTGGGCCAGGGTCGCCGGAAAGCCCAGCAGGTTGGCCAGGCCCGAAGGTTGCGGGGCGCTGTCGAACATCACATGCACCTGGGACAAGACAATCAGCACGCCGATACCCGCGAGCATGCCGTACACCACCGCCGGCGCCGTGACCCGGAACCAGCAGCCCAGGCGCAAACGGCCGGCGAGCAGTTGCAGCAGGCCGGCCAACAGCAGGATCGGGCCGAGCATCGCCACGCCATGCTGGCGCACCAGTTCGAACACCAGCACCGCCAGGCCGGCGGCCGGACCGCTGACCTGCAACGGCGAGCCGGCCAGCCAGCCAACGACGATACCGCCGATGATCCCGGTGATCAGGCCCTTGGCCGGTGGCATGCCCGAGGCGATGGCGATGCCCATGCACAAGGGCAGGGCGACCAGAAACACGACTACTGACGCCAGTAATTCACGCGGCAAGGCCGCTTTCACTTGTGTCTTGTTCACCCTGTTACTCCTTCTCTCACGTTTCATGGCCATTCCAATGGCCGCTGGCACAACCCCTGACTTACGCGCAGCCGCATACCGCCAGCGGGCGCCGGCACGGCAATCAGGGAGATTCAAGGCAGCCGATGACCAGGCCGCACCAGGCAGGTGCAGCCGTCAATCAGCGATTCGCGGGGGTGTCAGGGACGCTTAGTAGCGGCCTTTTGGGGTGGCGCAGGGGATCGGCTGGCCTTGGGCTAGCGGCAGGAAGCTGTCGCTGGCGGCGTCATAGGCCTCGATCTGGCTGGTTTCGATGTCGTAGATCCAGCCATGGATATACAGCTGGCCGGCTGCCAGGCGCGAAGCCACCGACGGGTGAGTGCGCAAGTGGTGCAGCTGGGCGATGACGTTTTCTTTGGTCAGCACCTGCATGCTTTCATGCTCGCTACCACAGGAGCAGTTGTCTTCGACCACCGTGCGGGCGACCTCGGCATGGCGCAGCCAGGCTTTGACCGTCGGCATTTTCTCCAGGCTCTGGGGGTTGAGCACCGCGCGCATGGCGCCGCAATCGGAGTGACCGCAGACGATGATGTGGTGAACACCCAGGGCCAGCACCGCATACTCAATGGCGGTGGACACACCGCCGTTCATCTGCCCGTAAGGAGGCACGACGTTACCGACGTTGCGGGTCACGAACAGGTCGCCAGGGGAGCTCTGGGTAATCAATTCGGGCACGATGCGCGAGTCGGCACAGGTGATGAACATCGCACGGGGCTTTTGCGCGGTGGCGAGTTTCTTGAACAGCTCTTGCTGCTCGGGAAAAACGTCATGATGGAAGCGCAGGAAGCCGTCGACGATATGCTTCAGAGCGGCATCGGCGCTCTCGGCTGGGGCTTGCGGGACAACCTTGGATGGGTCCTTGACGGGCATGATTCATCCTCTTTGACGGTTTTGGGTTAAGTCCATTTTACCGGGTTGATGATTCAAACGGCGTATGACAGTTGGATGAAATACGCGCGCCAACCATCACATCAGTTGTTGACTGAATTCCTACGCTACTCGGCGAAACTTAACTCAAACTGAATTGCGAGGCTCTAGAACGGGCGTTCCAGAGATTCAAAGAGGTGTCTGGATAATAGCAAAAAAACATTAATGGCCAATACCCATTAATGAAATCAGAGCAGCGACATCTGCCCGCCTGGAGGACAAAACGCTGTGCAATCAAGCGCGTAGCCTTCGCGCCGATTCAGCCCCAGGCGGCGGATCGCCTTGCTGAAGCGTTGCGCCAGCAACTCGGCAAATACCCCCTCGCCGCGCATGCGCGTACCGAAGCGGCTGTCGTACAACTCACCACCGCGGCTCTGGCGAATCAGGCTAAGGACATGATTGGCCCGTTGGGGGTAATGGTCCAGCAACCATTGCTCGAACAGCGGTGCCACCTCCAGCGGCAGGCGCAGCATCATGTAGGCCGCATTCAGGGCGCCGCTAGCCTTGGCCGCCTCGAGCAAGTGCTCAAGCTCGCTGTCGTTGATCATCGGGATCATCGGCGAACACAGCACACCCACCGGCACACCGGCCTCGGTCAGCACCCGGATCGCCCGCAGACGTGCCTTGGGCGCCGCTGCCCGTGGCTCCAGCGTACGCTTGAGCTCGTCGTCCAGGGTGGTCAGGCTGATCATCACCTGTAGCAGATTCTGCCGGGCAAGCTCGGCGAGCAGGTCCAGGTCGCGCAGAATCAGTGAGCCCTTGGTGACGATGGTGACCGGGTGCCGGTAGCGCAGCAGCACTTCGAGCAGGCGCCGGGTCAGTTGTTGCTCGCGTTCGATGGGCTGGTAGGGGTCGGTGTTGGAGCCCAGGTTGATCGGTGCGCACACATAGCCAGGCTTGCTCAGTTGCTGTTCGAGCACGGCGGCAGCGTTGGTCTTGGCAATCAGCTTGGTTTCGAAGTCGAGCCCCGGCGACAGATCCCAATAAGCGTGGCTGGGCCGGGCATAGCAGTAGATACAGCCGTGCTCGCAGCCGCGATAAGGATTGATCGAACGATCGAAGGGCAGGTCGGGCGAGTTGTTGCGGGTGATGATGGTCTTGGCGGTTTCGATGCGTACTTCGGTACCCTGGGTCAGGGGCACTTCCTGGTACCAACCGTCATCCTCGGCCACCGAGCGATTCGGGGCGAAGCGGTTATGGGGATTGCTCGCGGTGCCACGACCCCGCACCGGCCCTTGAGGATTGAACATGAAAAACCCCGGATACTGTTTTTATATACAGTACACGGGACTAGTGTTCGATTCCAGTACCGCTGGGCGCCAGCCGAAAATGCTGGCGCTGGCGCGTTTACTCGGTTGTCTTCTTCAACTTCGGATTGGGGAAGAACTGCACCGTCTGCACCGTGGTCGCGGCAGGTTTCACCTCGACCTTGTTGACCCGCGTACCCAGTTCCTTGGGCACCGACAGCCCTTGCTCGTTAAGGGTGTCAGAAAAACCGCAGGCCACACATTCCCGGTGCGGAACGCTGTCTTCGCTCCACATCATCAGTTTGTCCGGCTCGCTGCACGCCGGGCAGACCGCCCCGGCGATAAAGCGCTTTTTCGTTACCACAGGCCCATCACTCATGCCGCCACTTCCTCACTCAGGCCACTGTGGCGCAAGAGTGCATCGATTGACGGCTCGCGGCCACGGAAGTCGACGAACAGCAGCATCGGCTCCTGGGAACCGCCACGGGCCAGGATCGCTTCGCGAAAGGCGCGGCCGGTGTCGGCATTGAGCACGCCTTCTTCTTCGAAGCGCGAGAAGGCGTCGGCCGACAGCACTTCCGCCCACTTGTAGCTGTAGTAACCGGCTGCGTAGCCACCGGCAAAGATATGCGCAAAGCTGTTAGGGAAGCGGTTGTACGCCGGTGGGCGCATGACCGAAACCTCGTCGCGCACGCCTTCGAGCACTTGCAGCACGCTGCGGCCGTCGCCGTGGCTGGCATGCAGTTCGAAGTCGAACAGCGAGAATTCCAGCTGGCGAACCATCATCAGCCCGGACTGGAAGTTCTTCGCCGCCAGCATCTTCTCCAGCAAATCCTGGGGCAGGGCTGCGCCAGTTTCGTAGTGGCCAGAAATCAGCGCCAGGCCTTCAGGCTCCCAGCACCAGTTTTCCATGAACTGGCTCGGCAGCTCGACCGCGTCCCAGGCCACGCCGTTGATACCGGAGACACCGGCATGCTCGATGCGGGTCAGCAGGTGATGCAGGCCATGGCCGAATTCGTGGAACAGGGTGGTGACTTCGTCGTGGGTCAGCAACGCCGGCTTGCCGGGGGCGGCCGGGGTGAAGTTGCACACCAGGTTGGCCACCGGGCTCTGCAGCTGGCCGTCAGCGGTCAGGCGACGGTCGCGGGCGCCGTCCATCCAGGCACCGCCACGCTTGTTGGCGCGGGCATAGAGGTCGAAGAAGAAGCGCCCGACGTGCTGGCCGTGCTCCTTGATTTCGAACAGGCGCACGTCCGGGTGCCAGCTGTCGAAGCCCTTGAGTTCGGCAATTTCGATGCCGTACAGGCGCTGGACGATGGTGAACAGGCCGCTCAGCACCTTGTCGATCGGGAAGTAGGCGCGCAGGGTTTCCTGGGAAACGCTGTAGCGCTGTTCACGGAGTTTTTCCCCGTAGAAGCCGCTGTCCCAGCTCTGCAGGTCCGGACAACCCTGCTCGGCGGCATAGGCCTTGAGCTGGGCCAGGTCCTGGGTGGCAAACGGCTTGCTGCGCTTGGCCAGGTCACGCAGAAAGCTCAGCACCTGGTCGCTGGACTCGGCCATCTTGGTCGCCAGGCTCAGCTCGGCGAAGTTGGCGTAACCGAGCAGCTCGGCCAGCTCCTGACGCAGGTCGAGAATCTCGGCCATCACCGGGCCGTTGTCGAACTGGCCGGCATTCGGGCCCTGGTCGGAGGCGCGAGTGCAGTAGGCGGCGTAGATTTCTTCGCGCAGGGCGCGGTCTTCGGCGTAGGTCATTACCGCGTAGTAGCTGGGGAACTCCAGGCTGATCAGCCAGCCGTCGAGGCCCTTGGCCTGCGCCGCGGCGGCCATTTGTGCTTTGGCCGAATCAGTCAGGCCGGCAAGCGCCGCTTCGTCGCTGACATGCTTGGTCCAGGCCTGGGTGGCGTCTAGCAGTTGGTTGGAGAAACGGCTGCCCAGCTCGCTGAGCTTGCTCTGCACTTGCGCGTAACGCTGCTGCTTTTCGGCCGGCAGGTCGATACCCGACAGGCGGAAGTCTCGCAGGGCGTGTTCAAGAATAGTTTTTTGTGCCACATCGAAGCCGGCAGCTTCGGGGCTGGCGATCAATGCCTCATAGGCCTGAAACAGCTCGCGGTTCTGGCCCATTTCGGTGGCATACGCGCTCAACGCCGGCAAGCAAGCCTCGTAGGCTTCGCGCAGTTCGGCGCTGTTGCACACGGCATTGAGGTGGCTGACCGGGCTCCAGGCGGCGCCCAGGCGGTCGTTGAGTTCGTCCATGGCCAGGATCAGGCCGGCCCAGCTCGGGCTCTTGCCCTGGGCCTTGAGGATGTCGGCAATGGCTGTACGGTTGTCGGCCAGGATCTGTTCAATCGCCGGCTGCACATGCTCGGCACGGATCGCCGAGAAGGGCGGCAAGTCATAAGACTGCAGAAGCGGGTTGTTCGCACTCACGGTTAAACACCTTGGCAGAAGAAACACTTACCCATCTTAATTACAATCGACGCCGACCGCAGCCCTATCCATACCAAAGAGAATTACTATCATGGCCATCCGTAGCTTCCAGCATCACACTCCCAGGCTTGGCGAACGCGCCTTTGTCGACCGCAGTGCCGTGGTACTGGGTGATGTCGAGATCGGTGCCGACAGCTCGGTGTGGCCATTGACGGTGATCCGCGGCGATATGCACCGCATCCGCATCGGTGCGCGCACCAGCGTGCAGGATGGCAGCGTGCTGCACATCACCCATGCCGGGCCGTTCAACCCGGACGGCTTCCCGCTGCTGATCGGCGATGAGGTAACCATTGGTCACAAAGTCATGCTCCACGGCTGCACCCTGGGCAACCGCATCCTGGTCGGCATGGGCAGTACCATCATGGATGGCGCCGTGGTCGAAGACGAAGTGATCATCGGCGCTGGCAGCCTGGTACCGCCGGGCAAGCGCCTGGAAAGCGGGTTTCTGTACGTCGGCAGCCCGGTCAAGCAGGCCCGCGCCCTGAGCGAGAAGGAGCGCGCGTTCTTCCCCTACAGCGCCGGCAACTACGTCAAACTCAAGGACCAGCACCTGGCCGAAGGCTATCACCTGCCCGAGTGAACCTGTCCACCGCCTTATTCGAGACCGCCATGCACCAGCAAAACATCCTCTTTGACCTCGACGGTACCCTGACCGACCCGCGCCTGGGTATCACCCGCTCGATCCAGTACGCACTGGCCAAGCTGGGCATCGACGGGCCGGACCTGACGCGCCTGGAACACTTCATCGGCCCGCCGCTGCTGCAGGCCTTCATGCAGTTCTATGATTTTGATGAGGCCAAGGCCTGGGACGCGGTGAATTTCTATCGCGAACGCTTCAAGGTCACCGGCCTATACGAAAACCAGGTGTTCGACGGCGTCAGCGAAATGCTCGAAACCCTGCAAGGGCAGGGCCGCACCCTGTATATCGCCACCTCCAAACCTTGGGAGTTTGCCCGCGAGATCGCCCGCCATTTCGACTTCGCCAAACACTTCAAGGTGATCTACGGCAGCGAGCTGGATGGCACCCGCACCAACAAGGTCGAGCTGATCCGCCACCTGCTGGCCGAAGAAGCCCTGGACCCTGCGCACACCCTGATGATCGGCGACCGCAAGCACGACCTGATCGGCGCCCGCAGCAACGGCCTGGAAGCGGTAGCGGTGGGGTATGGCTTTGGTAGCCATGAAGAGTTGACGGCGGAGCAGCCGGCCTACCACTTTGCGACCTTGGCGCAACTGCACCAGGCGTTCCAGCGCGGCTGAGACCCTATCGCGGGGCAAGTCGGGTCGCCGCACCGCCGCTCCCACTGTAGGAGCGGCGGTGCGACGACTCGACTTGCCCCGCAATGCTTTTCAGCGCCTGCTGACGCTGCTCAAGGGGTAGCCGCCCGAATGCTTCTACTCGCTGATAAAACACCTGCCAATCGCCGCCCACCTCGGCAAACAGCTGGGAAAACGCCGGCACCCACTGGTCGTACAGACCAAACGGCAACAACTTGGCATTGTTCATCGGCGCATTGATCCAGGCGTCATAGCGTCCGACACCGCCCCACTGGTTATCGCGCAAGGCCCGGTATTCACGGCGCAAGCGTTCGAATTCGGCCTGCTTGCCCGCACGCTTGGCGGGTTCGGTGAGCGGCGCCGCATACAACGCCTTGAGCCGTTCGCGACTGGCCAGCACCAGGGCGACGAACTGCTCGCGCTGTTGGCTGCCATCTTCGACCAGCGTTGGCAGGCCCCGCGCCGCCCGCCATTGGCGAGTGCCTTCCTGCTCGACAAAAGTGGCGAAGGACTCGTTGAACGCAGTGTCGTCCTGGACATAGACGCGTTGATGGGCCAACTCATGAAAGATCACCGTGGCCAGGCGTTCATCACCCCAGCCAAGCATGGAGCTGAGGATCGGATCGTCGAACCAGCCCAAGGTCGAATAGGCTTCGACACCGCCGACATAGACATCCAGCCCTTGTTGTTTCTGCAGCGCAGCCGCCCCGCGCGCGGCGCCCTGGTTGTAATAACCACGGTAGGCAACACAGCCGGCAATGGGGAAGCAATGGGTCTGCGGCTCCAGCGACAACTCGGGTGTGGCGAATACGTTCCAGACCACGAAGGGCCGACCGATATCGGCATAAACCCGATAGCTGCGGTTGTCCGGCAGCTTCAGCTGCGCGCTGGCGAAGGCGCGAGCTTGCTCGGCGTGCAGCAACTGCTGGCGCAATTTACTGTCGGTGGCCGGGTCTGCTACCAGTTCGGCAACCGGCTGGCGCGCCCGCAACAGCTGCCACTGACCGCTGGCCAGTTGCCCGTAGTAACTGACACTGGCACAACCGCTCAGCAGCCCGATGGCCAACAAGGGAACCAAGTAGCGAAAAAGACGGTCGAGTGCCCCATGACTTGAGCGCAACAAAAGAAATAGTCGAAGCATTGGTGTCCTGTATCCGCTCAAGTACTCATCCGCTTCAAGACTATCCTGCCCGGCTGGAGTTTTGCCATGCGTACACTGCTCGTCGTCAGCACTGTTGTGCTTCTGTCCGGCTGCGCCGGCCTTCCTGCGCCTGACCCCAACCTGGCCTGGATCGACCTTGCCCCTGGTGAGGACGACACCTTGCACGCCGTCGAAGTAGACGAGCGCGCCTGGGCCGACAAACGCTATTTCGAAGTACCGCCAGGCAGCCATGAGCTGACCGTGCGCTATCTGTTTGCGGTTACGCCAAGCAATATCGGCCCGGTCGAAGAGCCACTGTGGCGCGATTGCCAGCTCAATGTGAAATTCAAGGATTTCAGTGCCGGCCAGCGCTACCAGCTTGAAGCCGGTAGCATCGGCTTCCGCCCCTGGGCCAAGCTCTATGACGAACAGCGCAAAGTGGTCGGCAAAGGCCAGCCGGCGGGCTGCCAGCGTACCTAAAGGCGTGAATGGCGCTATGCTTATGCTTTGTAACCCGCACGTCGGAGTTCGCCATGCGCCAGCCTGTGATGCTGCTCGCAATCAGTACCCTTGGAGCTTGCGTTAGCCCCCTGCCACCTGTGGATAACAAACAGGCCTGGGTCGACCTCTACACCATCACGCCGGGCAAGACACTGATGGCCGAACGGCTCGATGGCAAACGCCTGACCGACGGCCGGTTCTTTCAGGTGACGCCCGGTGCCCACGAGCTGGTGGTGCGGTTCGACTACGAGATCTACTCCGGTGGATTCAGTACCGACCCGACCGAGCGCACCTGCTACCTGACCATCAAGTTCGCGCATTTCAAGGCCGGCCAGCGCTATCGCCTGGAAGCCCGGGCCCCGGCCATGCAGCCCAGCGCCTACCTCTATGATGCCCAGCGCAAGATGGTCGCCGAAGAGTCCAACGACGTCTTCTGCACCCCCTGAGGCCTAGCGATCGTTCTTTTGGTAAATGATCTTCTTGGTGCCGCCTTCACAGCTGCCGACCACCATGTTCTGGTCGTGGACCTCGTCATTCTTGACGATTTCCAAGGTGTAGGAACTCACGTTGTTGGCCTGGATCTTGGCTTCGATCTCGGCCTTGAGCTCTTCACAGGGTTTCGGCGCGGCCAGCGCAGCGGTTGCCAGCAGCGAAGCCAGCACAGCGATTGCAACACGGATCATGGGACAGCTCCTTGTGGCGGCAGTCGTTCTACCGACCCTCATTTGACCACAAGAAGCGCGCCCCGGTTCTGCCTTAACTCAGCAGCGTCGCATCCAGGCTGATTTTCGCGGTGAGCACTTTCGACACCGGGCAACCGGCCTTGGCCTTGTTGGCAATATCAAGAAACTGCGCTTCGCTAGCCCCGGGGACCTTGGCCTTGAGGATCAGGTTCACGGCAGTAATGGCAAAGCCATCCGGCAGTTTGTCGAGGGTCACTTCGGCGATGGTATCGATGCGCTCGGCGGTCAGGCCCGCTTCACCGAGCATCATTGACAGGGCCATGGAGAAGCAGCCTGCATGCGCCGCGCCAATCAGTTCCTCCGGATTGGTACCCGGCTGGCCTTCGAAGCGGGTATTGAAGCCATAAGGGTTCTGCTTGAGAGCGCCGCTTTCAGTGGAAAGCAGGCCCTTGCCATCCTTCAAGCCACCTTGCCAGATAGCTGATGCTGTCTTTTTCATAAAGCCTCCTGAGCTCCCTGGGGCGCGGGATATCGCGCCTTGCCTTAATTTCAGAGAGCCCTGACGCAGGCAAGTTCAGAAGGATTACAAGCCCCGGCATTGATTCCTGCAGATGTGCCCATACAGAGCTAGAAAGGCCGTTGGATTGTTTGCGGCCACTCGACTGCCCAGGAGGCGCCAACGCCCATGAAGCAACTTGCCGATATCAAGATTTCCACCCTCGACCTGGTGCCAGTACGCGCCGACAGCGGCCCGGCGCAGTCCCTGCGCAACTCACTGGACCTGGCGCAACACGTCGAGAAGTTTGGCTACAACCGCTTCTGGGTGGCCGAGCACCACAACATGGATGGTATCGCCAGCTCCGCAACCTCGGTGCTGCTCAGCTACCTGGCCGGTGGTACCTCAACCATTCGTGTTGGCGCCGGCGGGGTGATGCTGCCCAACCATGCGCCACTGGTGATCGCCGAACAGTTCGGCACACTCGCCAGCCTGTATCCCGGGCGAATCGACCTGGGCCTGGGCCGCGCGCCGGGCTCCGACCAGATGACCGCCCGCGCCCTGCGCCGCGAACGCTCGGGCAGTGCCGACGACTTTCCCGATGACGTCGAAGAACTGATGCGCTACCTGGGCCCGCGCACGCCGGAGCAGAAGGTCATTGCCGTGCCGGGTTACGGTACCGAAGTGCCGATCTGGCTACTGGGTTCGAGCCTGTTCAGTGCACAACTGGCCGGCATGCGCGGTTTGCCCTATGCCTTCGCCTCGCATTTCGCTCCACGTTACATGCACGAGGCGATTCGCGTGTACCGCAACCACTTCCAGCCCTCGGCGGTGCTCGACAAGCCTTATGTCATGCTTGGCGTACCACTGGTGGCGGCCGAGACCGATGAACAGGCCGACTACCTGGCCACCTCGGTGTATCAGCGCATCCTCGCCCTGATGCGCGGGCAAAGCCTGGTGCAACGCCCGCCAGTGGAGACCATGGACGGCCTGTGGTTGCCGCATGAGCGGGAAGCGGTGGGCAGCTTCCTGGGCCTGGCGATGGTCGGCAGTCCGCAGAAAATCCGCGCCAAACTGGAGGTGTTGCTGGAGCAGACCGAGGCGGATGAGCTGATCTTCACCTGCGACCTGTATGAGCATGCCGACCGCATACGCTCTTATGAGCTGCTGGCGCAGACGGTTTTGCGCAGCTGAGGGCCCCATCGCGGGTCAAGTCGAGTCGTCGCACCGCCGCTCCCACATGTAGGAGCAGCGGTGCGACGACTCGACTTGACCTGCGATGGATTCAATATCGATCAGCCGCGCTTGTAGACGATTTCCTTGGTACCGCCTTCGCAGCTACCCACGACCTTGCCGTCTGCGGCAGCGCCTTTATCGACGATCTCCAGCGAGTAGCCGCTGACACCCTTGGCGTCCAGCTTGGCTGCTATTTCGCCCTTGAGCTCTTCACATGGCTTGCCGGCTGCCAGCGCAGTACCGGCCAGCGTCATCAAACCTATCGCTACTACCAACTTCTTCATCGATCGCTTTCCTTGTTCAGATCAAAATAGAGAAGGGCGCCAGGAAGGCCGGGCGCCTCAGGACTGTGTAACGCAATTGACCCGCACAAGCCAGTGTCGCCGCATCAGCTGTTGACGATGCGAAAGCCCACTTTGAGCGTGACCTGAAAATGCGCGGCCTTGTTGTCCTTGATATGGCCTCGGGTGTCGACCACTTCGAACCACTCAAGGTGCTTGATGCTCTTGCCTGCTTCGGCCAGGGCATTGTTGATCGCCTCTTCGATAGAGGTGGGCGACGAGCCGACCAGTTCGATTTTCTTGTAGGTGTGATGATCAGACATAAGCAATCTCCTTTTTTAATGTGAGATAGAGCCTAGCAGCGCCGGGCTGTTTTACCTGCGAGGGGTAAATGCCGTTAAAAGTTCGACTGCACTTTCCCAGCAGCCTGTAGTCGGAACCTACACAGCTCAACTCAACCTCGAAGGAGAGTCACCATGGCCAACACCTCGCTGCGTAAAGCTTCGCTGCAAAGCATGGAAGCGGAAATCGAAAGCCTGCTCAAGTCACTGGAAAGCCTCAAGGACGATGCCTCGGATGAGTCGCGCAAAACCCTCAAGACGCTCAAGGGCAACGCCGAGAATGCCCTGCGCCATTCGCGCAGCCTGCTCAGCGATGCCTACGAAGAAGTAAAAACCAAGACCCGCGAGACTGGCCTGGCCACCCGCGATTACGCCCAGGAACACCCGTGGACCACCGCCGGCGTCGCCGTTGGCGCCCTCGGCTTGCTGGCCGCCTACCTGATGTGCAAACGCGGTAACTAAGCGGCCTGGCGCGCAAGCTCCGCGCGCAACCAGCCGGCCAATTGCTCGGCGCGCCCGTCTGCGGCGCGTCGCGGCACCCACAGGGCCAGCGCGGCCTGGGTTTCGCAAAAACCCCATGGCGCCGCCAGGCGCCCGGCGCGCAAGTCGTCGGCTACCAGCGGTTGCGGCGCAATCGCCACGCCCAACCCTGCCACTGCAGCCTCCAGCAAGTAATACAAATGCTCGAAATCCTGCCCGTAACGCAGCGCCTGCGGGTCGATACCTTGCTGCGCCGCCCAACTTGGCCAGGCTTGCGGGCGCGAAGTGGTCTGCAACAGGGTTTGCGTCAGCAACGCCTCGGCTGGCGCCTGCTGCAAGCGGCTGAACCCGGCAAAGTGCGGGCTGAGCACCGGGCCAATACACTCCTGCGCCAGCACATGCACTTGCATATCCGCAGGCCAGGGCGGCTCGGCAAACACCAGCAAGGCATCCAGCCCTGGGCGACGCGGGTCGAGATCACCTTCACCGGCCGACAGGTGCAGGCGCAGTTCCGGCAAATCCGCTTTTAATCGCCCCAGCCGTGGGATGAACCAGCGCGCCAGCAGGCTGCCGGAGCAACCGAGGACGAACGGCGCATCGGCGCCGCTCTGGCTGATGTCCGCACACGCGCCGCGCAAGCGCTCGAAGGCATCACTACTGGCATCGCGCAAACGCACCCCGGCATCTGTGAGTTTAAGGCCACGTCCTTCCTTAACGAACAAGGCCACCCCAAGGTGTTCTTCGAGCACCTTCAATTGCCGGCTGACCGCGCCGTGGGTAACGTGTAGCTGTTCGGCCGCCTGGCTGACGCTATTGAGCCGGGCAGTGGCTTCAAAGGCCCGCAGGGCATTGAGTGGGGGCAGGTCCTGGCGCATGACGTGTGAGTTTTCCTGACAGGTTGTCGCAATCTTATCGGTTTTCAGTTGCGCGTGTCGTGGTTAGAGTAAAGCCATTCCCGACTTCACTACCGCCCTGGAGCGACCCATGACCCAGACCAACTTCCGCGCCGGCCCCGATGCCAATGGCCTGTTTGGCGCATTCGGCGGCCGCTACGTGGCAGAAACCCTGATGCCGCTGGTACTCGACCTTGCCCGCGAATATGAAGCAGCCAAAGCCGACCCGGAATTTCTCGAGCAACTGGCGTACTTTCAGCGCGACTACATCGGCCGCCCGAACCCGCTCTACTTCGCCGAACGCCTGACCGAACACTGCGGCGGTGCAAAGATCTTCTTCAAGCGTGAAGAGCTCAACCACACCGGCGCGCACAAGGTGAACAACTGCATCGGCCAGGTGCTGCTGGCCAAGCGCATGGGCAAAAAACGCCTGATCGCCGAAACCGGCGCCGGCATGCACGGCGTGGCCACTGCCACCGTCGCCGCGCGCTTCGGCCTGCCTTGCGTGATCTACATGGGCGCCACCGACATCGAGCGCCAGCAAGCCAACGTGTTCCGCATGAAGCTGCTGGGCGCAGAAATCGTTCCGGTCACCGCCGGCACCGGCACCCTCAAGGACGCGATGAACGAAGCCCTGCGCGACTGGGTCACCAACGTCGACGACACCTTCTACCTGATCGGTACTGTAGCGGGCCCGCACCCGTACCCGGCAATGGTCCGCGACTTCCAGTCGATCATCGGAAAAGAGACCCGTGAACAGCTGCAAGCCAAGGAAGGGCGCCTGCCCGACAGCCTGATCGCCTGCGTCGGCGGCGGCTCCAACGCCATGGGCCTGTTCCACGACTTCCTCGATGACGCCAGTGTGCAAATCATCGGCGTCGAAGCCGGTGGCCACGGGGTCGACACCGACAAGCATGCCGCCAGCCTCAACGGTGGCGTACCGGGCGTGCTGCACGGCAACCGCACCTACCTGCTGCAGGATGCCGACGGCCAGATCACCGACGCCCACTCGATTTCCGCCGGCCTCGACTACCCCGGCATCGGCCCGGAACACGCCTGGTTGCACGAAGTGAAACGCGTCGAGTACGTCAGCATCACCGACGACGAAGCCCTGGCCGCGTTCCACACTACCTGCCGCCTGGAAGGCATCATTCCGGCCCTGGAAACCTCCCACGCCCTGGCCGAAGCGATCAAACGCGCACCGACTCTGCCCAAGGATCACCTGATGGTGGTGTGCCTGTCCGGGCGCGGCGACAAAGACATGCAAACCGTGATGAGCCATATGGCCGCCCAGGAGAAACAGGCATGAGCCGTCTTGAACAACGCTTCGCCGAACTGAAGGCCGAAGGCCGCTCGGCACTGGTCACCTTCATCACCGCAGGCGACCCTGGCTACGACGCTTCGCTGCAGATCCTCAAAGGCCTGCCGGCTGCTGGCGCCGACGTCATCGAACTGGGCATGCCGTTCACCGACCCGATGGCCGACGGCGTGGCAATCCAGCTCGCCACCCTGCGCGCCCTGGACGCCGGTCAGACCCTGGCGAAAACCCTGCAAATGGTTCGCGAGTTCCGCGTCGACAACCAGACCACGCCGATCGTGCTGATGGGCTACTACAACCCGATTCACCGCTTTGGCGTCGAGGCCTTCGTGGCTGAAGCCAAGAAAGTGGGCGTGGATGGCCTGATCATCGTCGACCTGCCGCCGGAGCACGACGCCGAGCTGGCCACCCCGGCCCAGGCCGCGGGCATCGACTTCATTCGCCTGACCACCCCGACCACCGACGACGTGCGCCTGCCGCGCGTGCTGGAACGCAGCTCGGGCTTCGTCTACTACGTGTCGGTTGCCGGTGTTACCGGTGCCGGTTCTGCGTCCACTGAACACGTCAGCAGCGCCATCAAGCGCCTGCGCCGGCACACCGACCTGCCGATCAGCGTCGGCTTCGGTATCCGCACGCCAGAGCAGGCTGCGGCGATTGCCAGGCTGTCGGATGGCGTCGTGGTCGGTTCGGCGCTGGTCGACAAGATAGCCAATGCGGCCACTGCCGAGCAGGCTGTGGGTGATGTGCTCGAGCTGTGCTCGGCGCTGGCCCAGGGTGTGCGGGGTGCACGCAAGGCCTGATCCCTGTGGGAGCGGCGGTGCGACGCCTCGACTTGCCCCACGATTGCGGTCCATCAGACAGATCGCAATCGCGGGGCAAGCCCGCTCCTACCCCGGAACCAAAAATTACTTGAAAATCGAAAGATCCAGCGGCCGCACCGCCCCCATCCAGATCGCATGATCACGATGATCGGCCAGCTCGTCACCAGTCAACGGATGCAGAAACACCACCAGCCCTTGGCGATATAACGCCAGCCAGGGCAGCACCACCCCCACCACTTCAGGCCCGAAGGCCAACTGGCAGCTCCAGTCCGGGTGCGGCCCGACCGGCTTCTGATGCATGCGCCCCATGGTCACCGGAAACAGCCGAGCGGCTTCTTCGCACAACTGGCGAGCCTGCTCCAGGGTGCTGGCGTCATAGTAGATATGCGCGTGATAGCCCTTGATCCTTTGCACGAAAACTCCTTAATCGCAACGAACCTGCGCCTGGCTACGCGGGTCAAACGATCACCCGTTGCCAATGGAGTGATCTGGTGAAAAATGCCGAAACCCCAGTGTTCAAACTGGTCCTGCTTGGAGGTTTGAGCAGCCTGGGCAGCGCCCTGATGGCCGAATTGCTCAAGCGCCAGCATGAGGTGATCGCCGTGCTCGATGATCTCAATACCCTGGCACCACGCCCCGGCCTGCACTTCAAGACCGGCGGCCTCGATACTGCCGATCAGGCCGAACAAAGCGTGGCCGGCGGCTCGGCGGTGGTCTGCCTGTTGCCAGCACTGGCGCCCGATGACTTTGCCGCGCAACTGCGCATGAGCCAGGCGCTGATCGCCGGCATGTCCCGCACCACTATACGCCGGCTATTGCTGGTGGGCGATTTCACCGTACTGGAGCAAAGCGAGGGGCACAATCGGCAGCAACGGGCCTGCGCCGAACGGATCGTCGACCTGTTGCAGCGCAGCCCGCTGCACTGGACCCTGATCAACACCCCGCAGCAAGTTGCCGGCCTGGGCATCGAGCATTTTCACCAGACCCATGGCACCCTCGAGCCGGGCCTGGCCGAACCACTGCAACGCCTGGCCCGAGTGGCAGCGGCCATGGTCGATGCCCTGGAGCTCAAGCTGCACCATGGCGAGCATGTGAACTTTGTTTTCTGACGCGGCTTGCACCCGAGCGCCCGACATCGCACCCTGAACAGCTTCCGCCTGCAATAGAGAGTGCTCATGGCCTGGCCTGACCGCCATCGACTGCTGCCGTTTCTCACCTGGTTGGCGCGCCAGACCGGGGCCAGCGTGCGTCGCGATCTGCTGGTGGGCCTGAGCGGGGCGATCCTGGCCCTGCCGCAATCAATCGCCTATGCCCTGATTGCCGGGCTGCCGGCCGAGTACGGGCTGTACGCAGCGATCGTACCGGTGATCATCGCCTGCCTGTGGGGCTCGTCCTGGCACCTGATCTGCGGGCCGACGGCGGCAATCTCGATTGTCCTCTATGCCAGCATCAGCCCCCTGGCAGTTGCGGGCAGCAGTGACTACATCACCCTGATCCTGCTGCTGACCTTCCTCGCCGGGGTGTTTCAGTGGTTGCTGGGGCTGCTGCGCTTCGGCGCGCTGGTCAATTTCGTCTCGCAGTCGGTAGTGCTGGGTTTCACCCTCGGTGCTGCGCTGGTCATTGCCCTCGGGCAATTGCCCAACCTGATGGGTATCGACTTGCCCAGCCAGGCCACCGCGCTGAAGACCGTGCAAAACCTGCTGGCGCATGCCCCGGAGGTGGATTGGCCCTCGTTGTTGCTGGGGCTGGGTACGCTGCTGCTGGGTATTGCGTTGAAGCTGTTGCAGCCGCGCTGGCCGGGCCTGTTGATAACTCTGGCGGTGGCCAGCGTGCTGGTCTGGCTGCTCCCAGGTGTTTTCGGCCATGTGCAGTTGGTGCCCGGCTTCATCGGTCAGCTTCCACCGATAAGCCCCTTGCCGCTGCTGGACCTGGAGCTGATTTTGCGTCTGCTACCCAGCGCCGTGGCGGTCGGCATGCTTGGCCTGGTTACCAGCCTGTCGATTGCCCGCTCGCTGTCAGCACGCTCCGAGCAACTGATCGATGCCAACCAGGAAATCCGCGCCCAGGGCCTTTCAAACATGGTCGGGGGGTTTTTCTCCGGCTACCTGTCATCCGGTTCCTTCACCCGCTCCGGGCTCAGCTATGAGGCCGGCGCCCGCTCGCCCCTGGCCGGGGTGTTTTCCGCCCTGTGGGTAACGTTGTTTGCAGTAGCAGGGGCGGGGCTGATCGCGCATATTCCGATCCCGGCCATGGCCGGCAGCATCCTGCTGATCTGCTGGGGCCTGGTCGATCATCGGGCGATCCGCGCGCTGTTTCGCGTCAGCCGTTCGGAATTCCTGGTGATGGCCCTAACGGCAGCAGCAACACTGTTGCTCGAGCTGCAAACGGCGATCTACGCCGGGGTGCTGGCGTCGCTGTTCTTTTACCTCAAACGCACCTCACGGCCACGGGTGCAGCAGTCCCGCGAAGGGGATGCCGACGTGTTGCGGGTGGGTGGGTCAATCTTCTTCGGCGCCAGCCACTACCTGCAGGTGCGCTTGCAGCGTTGCCCAGGGCCGCAGGTAGTGATCGATGCCCGGCAGATCAACTTCATCGATTATTCCGGGGTCGACATGCTTCATCGCGAAGCGCGCCGCCTGGGTCGTGCTGGCGGCAGCCTGACGCTGCGCCGGGCGCGGGCGCAAGTGATCGAGGAGTTGCACAAGCTGGAGGGGGCAGCGCACTGCCCGATCCGCTTCGAAGATTAGCCGCGCGCCAGTTGACGGCGCAGTTCGTCGAGCACCGGCGCGGTGTCGGGGCGCACGCCGCGCCAGATGTAGAACGCCTCGGCGGCCTGCTCGGCAAGCATACCCAAGCCATCGAGGACCTTGGCCGCCTTGTGCTCGCTGGCCCAACGGCAGAAAGGCGTAGGCTCCTTGCCATACATCATGTCGTAGCACACGGTCTTGCCGGGCTCGATCAGGCTAGGGGAGATCGGCGGCAGCTCACCGGCAAGGCTCGCCGAGGTGGCGTTGATGATCAGGTCGACCGGCTCTTCAAGCCAGTCGAAGCCGCTGGCAGCCACCGGCCCCAGGTCGGCGAATTCACGGGCCAGTTGCTCGGCTTTTTCCACCGTGCGGTTGGCGATTACCAGCGAAGCCGGTTTGTGCGCCAGCAATGGCTCCAGCACCCCGCGCACGGCACCGCCGGCGCCGAGCAACAGGATGCGCTTGCCACTCAGTGGCACCCCGGCATTGACGGTAAGGTCGCGGACCAGGCCGGCGCCATCGGTGTTGTCGCCCTGCAAGGTGCCATCGGCGAGCTTGCTCAGGGTATTTACCGCCCCCGCGCGCTGGGCCCGTGGGGTCAGGCTATCGACCAGGCGATAGGCTTCTTCCTTGAACGGCACGGTGACGTTGGCACCCAGGCCCTGCTTGAAAAAGCCCTGGGCGCACATGCTGAAGTCATCCAGCGGCGCCAGCAGGGTGCTGTACTCCAGTTGCTGGCCGGTCTGGTCGGCGAACAGGCGATGGATCAGCGGTGACTTGCTGTGGCCGATCGGGTTGCCGAATACAACGTACTGGTCCATTCAGGCGGTTCCTGGGTCAAGGTCGGGCAGGGCCGGAAAGTTATCCACAACGGCTCAGTGGCTGGCCTTGGCCTCACCAAGCCAGTCACGGTCCTGCAGGAAATACTCGGTCAGGCGCGCTTCTTCGCTGCCTGGCGCGGCCTTCCAATCGTACCCCCAACGCACCTGCGGTGGCAGCGACATGAGGATCGATTCGGTACGTCCGCCCGATTGCAGGCCGAACAGCGTGCCACGATCGTAAACCAGGTTGAACTCGACATAACGGCCGCGACGGTATTCCTGGAACTCACGCTGCTCGGCGCTATAGGGCTGGTCTTTACGGCGCTGGATGATCGGCAGGTAGGCCTCGACATAGGCATCGCCGATGGCGCGGATGAAAGCGAAGCAGGTGTCGAAGTCCCACTCGTTGAGGTCATCGAAGAACAGACCGCCGATGCCGCGAGGCTCGCCACGGTGCTTGAGATGAAAGTAGCGGTCGCACCAGGCCTTATAGCGCGGATAAACATCGGCACCGAACGGCGCACAGGCGCGCTCGGCAACCTGGTGCCAGTGCACGCAGTCTTCTTCGTTGCCGTAGTAGGGGGTCAGGTCGAAGCCGCCGCCAAACCACCAGACCGCTTCTTCGCCTTCTTTCTCGGCGATGAAAAACCGCACGTTAGCGTGGGAAGTCGGCACATGCGGGTTGTGCGGGTGGATCACCAGCGACACCCCCAGGGCTTCGAAACCGCGCCCGGCCAGTTCTGGTCGATGAGCACTGGCCGACGGCGGCAAACCGCTGCCGAATACGTGGGAGAAGTTCACACCGCCTTTTTCGATGACCTTGCCGTCGCCGATCACCCGGGTCCGCCCGCCACCGCCGGCCTCGCGCGTCCAGGCGTCCTCGACAAAACGGGCGCCGCCGTCTTCGTTTTCGAGGGCGGTGCAGATACGGTCTTGCAGGTCGAGCAGGTAGGCTTTCACGGCCTCGGTGCGGCTAGTCATCAGGTCACCTGGAAGCGGGCTAAGGCAAATTCGGCGCGTAGCATACCACCGGCGGCGGGCTGGCCGCAGTTGACGGCGATCAAGCAAAGGCGTCCGATAGGGGTTTTCCCGCTAGCTTCAGGAGAGTGCAGATGGCCAAGCGTATCCAGTTCAGCCAGCATGGCGGCCCCGAAGTCCTGACCCTGGTCGACTTCGAGCCGGCAGCGCCCGGCCCGCAGCAGGTTCGCGTGCGAAACCAGGCGATCGGCCTGAACTTCATCGACACCTACTTTCGCAGCGGCCTCTATGCTCCGCCGTCGCTGCCCTCCGGGCTGGGTACCGAAGGCGCCGGGGTGGTCGAGGCGGTAGGCGAGCAGGTCAGCCGGCTCAAGGTTGGCGATCGCGTCGCCTACGCCGGCGGCCCGCTCGGAGCCTACAGCGAAGTGCACGTGCTGCCCGAAGCCAATCTGGTCAAACTCCCCGACAGCATCAGCTTTGAGCAGGCGGCGGCGGTGATGCTCAAGGGCCTGACCGTGCAGTACCTGCTCAAGCAGACCTACGCAGTGCAGCCGGGCGAGACCATTTTGTTCCACGCCGCCGCTGGTGGCGTCGGTTCCCTGGCCTGCCAATGGGCCAAAGCCCTGGGCGCCAGGTTGATCGGTACTGTCAGTTCTGCCGAGAAAGCCGAGCGGGCCAAGGCCCTGGGCGCCTGGGCAACCATCGACTACAGCCGGGAAGACGTCGCCCAGCGAGTGCTGGAGCTGACCGACGGCAAGAAATGCCCGGTGGTGTACGACGGCGTTGGCCAGGACACCTGGCTGACCTCACTGGACTGCCTGGCGCCGCGCGGGCTGATGGTCAGCTTCGGCAATGCCTCAGGGGCGGTGAGCGGGGTCAATCTGGGAATACTGGCGCAGAAGGGCTCGCTGTATGTCACCCGGCCAACCCTGGCCAGCTACGCCAACAACGCCGAGAACACCCAGGCCATGGCCGACGACCTGTTTGCGATGATCGCCAGCGGCAAGCTGGCTGTGGATATCCACCAGCGTTATCCACTGAGCGAGGCGGCCAAGGCGCAGAGCGAGCTGTCGGCGCGCAGGACAGTGGGGTCGACGGTGTTGCTGCCTTGAAACAGTGGTGAATTGATCGCGGGACAAGCCCGCTCCTACACAGTCGCTAGGAGCGGCGGTGCGGCGACCCGACTTGTCCCGCGATTGGCCTCAACCAGCCCGCACAACCTCACCGCTCGCCAAATCGCGAATCACACTCGGGTTACGCCGCCCGCCCAAAGCGCCACCGAGCACCAGGTCCAACTGTCCACGGAAGTACTGCTCGACGCGCAAGCGGGTCTTGGCTGCCGGGCGACCTTGCGGGTTGGCTGAAGTGGAAATCAGCGGGCCGACCAATGCACAAAGGTCACGTACCACCGGGTGATCGCTAACGCGCAACGCCACGGTGTCGTGCACCCCGGTTATCCACTCGGGCAGCAGGTTCTGATGTGGCACCAGCCAGGTGTTCGGCCCCGGCCAGGTGGCAGACATGCGGTCGAGCCAGGTTTCAGGGAAATCCTCGAAAAGGAAGTCGAACTGGCGGATATTGTCGGCGATCAGGATCAGACCCTTATCGACCGAACGCGACTTGATCGCCAGCAGGCGATCCACCGCCTCTTCGTTCCATGGGTCACAGCCCAGGCCCCAGACCGCCTCGGTCGGATAGGCAATCACCGCACCGGCCCGAATTTCACGCGCGGCTTGTTGCACACGCCAACTGCTCACCATTGTTTTCACTCCGCATAAAGGCAGATGAGCAGTGTACTTAGCCGGGCCGGGCAAACCAACGCCCGGCTTCACTACAGACCCTTCCAGCCAGTTCCAGCTCGGTCAGCGCCGCCAGCACCCGGGGCAACGGCCAGCCGCTGCTGCTGGCCAGGCCCTCGGTAGTTTGCGGTGCGGCCAGCAACAGATCGACCAGTTCATGGCCGGCAATGGCGTCCACCTGCAACGGCGGCAAGCGTTGCCAACCCTGCAGGGTTTCGACGATCTGATCGACAGTCTCCACCAGCAAGGCGCCGTCGCGAATCAACTGGTGACACCCCTTGGATCCCGGGTGATGAATCGAACCCGGAATGGCATATACCTCGCGGCCTTGCTCGGCCGCCAAACGCGCGGTGATCAGCGAGCCACTGGCAAGGCTCGCCTCGACCACCAATACACCCAGCGACAGGCCACTGATGATCCGGTTACGCCGGGGAAAGTTGCCCGCAACGGGCCCGGCATCCAGCGGAAACTCGGAGACCACCGCGCTACCTTGCTCGATCATCGCCGCCGCCAGCGCTCTGTGCCGCTGTGGATAAAGTTTTTGCAGCCCTGTGCCGAGCACGCCGATGGTCTGCCCGCCAGCGTCCAGGGCAGCCTGGTGTGCGGCGCCATCGACGCCCAGGGCCAGGCCGCTGGTAATGACAAAACCACCCCGAGCGAGGCTGCGCGAGAAGGCCGCAGCCGTATCGAGCGCCGGCCTCGATGCCCTGCGGCTGCCGACGATCGCCAGCTGGGGTTTTTCCAGAATCGCCGGGTTGCCGGCGATGAACAGCAGCGGTGGGGCGTCGCCCAGTTCCGCCAGCAAACCTGGATAGCCAGGGTCGTCCCACATCAGTAAATGCTGGTCGCGGGCCTCTAGCCAGCGCATTGCCGCGGCGACGCCTTCGCGTACTTCAAGGCTGCGCCGGGCATCGCTGCTGTCTGCGGGTACGCCCAGCGTACGCCAGGCCGTGGCCGGCGCACTGAGCGCTGCCGAGGCATTGCCAAAGGCCTGGATCAATGTGTGAAAACGCCGCGGCCCTAGGGACGGCAGCAAGTGAAGGCGCAATCGCGCTTCGAGTTCGGCGGGAGAACACGCCGGCGATAAGGGTTGCGACATGACGATCATCCTTGATCGGGAAGCGTGGGCCAGCCGTGAACAAGCTGTGGATAACTCTGTTGATAATACTTTGACAACCGGTTGACGGATTTCCCTCGGCGGCATTCTTTCAGGCTTGGCGCCATGGGTGGAAAAGCACCCTGAAACCTTAGCTGACCTTTGCCAGGTGCCGAATGCGCCGAATCCCTTTATTATGTGTACTCATGTTTGTAATTCATCGCACAGTGCAGCTCATACGCTTATGGCCATTCTGAACATCCTCGAATTCCCGGACCCGCGCCTTCGCACCATCGCCAAGCCGGTGACCGAAGTCGACGACGGCGTTCGCCAGTTGATCGATGACATGTTTGAAACCATGTACGAAGCCCCTGGCATCGGCCTTGCCGCTACCCAGATCAACGTGCACAAGCGCATCGTGGTCATGGACCTGAGCGAAGATCGCAGCGAGCCACGGGTGTTCATCAACCCCGAGCTCGAGATGCTGACCGACGAAATGGACCAGTATCAGGAAGGCTGCCTGTCGGTGCCCGGCTTCTACGAGAACGTTGACCGCCCGGTGCGGGTCAAGGTCAAGGCGCTGGACCGCGACGGCAAGCCGTACGAGCTGATCGCCGAAGGCCTGCTGGCGGTGTGCATCCAGCACGAATGCGATCACCTCAACGGCAAGCTGTTCGTTGATTACCTGTCGACGCTCAAACGCGACCGGATCAAGAAGAAGCTGGAAAAACAGCATCGCCAGCAAGCTTGATCTGCTCTTCCCAAAGGCTTGCTCCGGCAAGCCTTTTTCTTTTTAAGCGAGAACTCCATGCGCATTGTCTTCGCAGGCACCCCAGAGTTTGCCGCCGAACACCTCAAGGCCCTGATCGCCAGCCCCTATGAAGTGGTAGCGGTCTACACCCAACCGGACCGTCCGGCCGGTCGTGGGCAAAAACTGATGCCCAGCGCGGTCAAGCAATTGGCTGTGGATAACGCCATTGCGGTGCTGCAACCAGCGACCCTGCGCAATGCCGAGGCCCAAGCGGAGCTGGCGGCGCTCAAGCCGGACCTGATGGTAGTGGTCGCCTATGGCCTGATCCTGCCCCAGGCGGTGCTGGATATTCCGCGCTTGGGCTGCATCAACAGCCACGCCTCGCTGCTGCCGCGCTGGCGTGGCGCCGCGCCGATCCAGCGCGCGGTCGAAGCCGGTGACAGCGAAAGCGGCGTCACCGTGATGCGCATGGAAGCGGGCCTGGACACCGGGCCGATGCTGCTCAAGGTCAGCACCCCGATCAGCGCCAGCGACACGGGTGGCAGCTTGCACGACCGCCTGGCCGAAATGGGCCCGCCGGCCGTGCTCGAGGCCGTTGCCGGTCTCGCCGCGGGCACCTTGCAGGGTGAAGTCCAGGACGACAGCCTGGCCACTTATGCACACAAGCTGAACAAGGACGAAGCGCGCCTGGACTGGAGCCGCCCGGCCGTTGAGCTGGAGCGCCTGATTCGCGCCTTCAACCCGTGGCCGATCTGCCACAGCACCCTCAACGGTGAAGCGCTGAAGGTGCTCGGCGCGAACTTATCCACAGGCTCCGGCAACCCGGGTGAAATCCTCTCTGCCAGCAAGGACGGCCTGATCGTCGCCTGCGGCGAGCAGGCGCTGTGCCTGACCCGCCTGCAATTGCCGGGTGGCAAGGCGCTGAACTTCAGCGACCTGTTCAACAGCCGCCGCGAGAAATTCACCACCGGCACGGTGCTTGGCCAATGAATCCACGTCTGGCAGCCGCCCGCGCCCTGGCGGCAGTACTCAGTGGCAAGGCGTCGCTGAACAGCTCGCTGCCAAGCCAGCTGGACAAGGTCGAAGTGCGTGACCGTGGCCTGACCCAGGACCTGGCCTTCGGCACTGCGCGCTGGCAGCCACGGCTGTCGGCCCTGGCCGAACGCCTGCTGCAAAAACCGTTCAAGGCCGCCGATGCCGACGTCGAGGCGCTGCTGCTGGTCGGCCTGTACCAGTTGCTCTACACGCGCATCCCCGTCCACGCCGCCATCGGCGAGACCGTCGGCTGCGCCGACAAGCTGAAAAAGCCCTGGGCCAAGGGTTTGCTCAACGCCGTGCTGCGCCGTGCGCAACGCGAAAGCGGCGATATCTTCGCCGAGCTTGAGCGCGACCCGGTCGTGCGCACCGCGCACCCGCGCTGGCTGCAAAAGTCGCTCAAGGCGTTCTGGCCCGAGCAGTGGGAGGCCATCTGCGCCGCCAACAATGCCCACCCGCCGATGATCCTGCGGGTCAACCGACGCCATCACAGCCGTGATGCCTACCTCGAACTGCTGGGTGAAGCCGGCCTTGAAGCGGCGCCGTGCCAGTTCAGCGGCGACGGCATCTTGCTCGCTGAAGCCTGCGATGTACGTGGCCTGCCCGGTTTCGACCAGGGCTGGATCAGCGTCCAGGACGAAGCCGCACAACTGGCCGCCGACTTGCTCGACCTGGCCCCCGGCCAGCGCGTGCTCGACGCCTGCTGCGCCCCGGGCGGCAAGACCTGCCATCTGCTCGAAGCCCAGACCGGGCTCGACGCCGTGGTCGCCATCGACCTGGAAGCCAAGCGCCTGACCCGCGTGCGCGAGAACCTCGATCGTCTCGGCCTCGACGCCCAGTTGATCGCCTGCGACGCCCGCGACACCGCCAGCTGGTGGGACGGCAAGGGCTTCCAGCGCATCCTGCTCGACGCGCCGTGCTCGGCCACCGGCGTAATCCGCCGCCATCCGGACATCAAGCTGACCCGCCAGGCCGATGACATTGCCGCCCTGGCCAGCCTGCAAGGCGAGCTGCTTGACGCCCTGTGGCCAACCCTTGAGGTCGGCGGCATCCTGCTCTACGCCACCTGCTCGACGCTGCCGACGGAAAACACCGAAGTGATCGAGGCCTTCCTCGCCCGCACTCCCGGCGCCCGTGAGCTGGACCTGGCGACCCAGGCCGGTATCCGCCAGCCCCATGGCCGCCAGTTGCTGGCCCAGGCAGGCGGACACGACGGCTTCTACTATGCCAAGCTGATCAAAATCGCCGCCGCGCGCGGATAACAAGAGAAAGGAACAGCGGATGAAGATCATCATCCTCGGCGCAGGGCAGGTCGGCGGCACGCTGGCTGAACACCTGGCCAGCGAAGCCAACGATATCACCGTGGTCGACACCGATGGCGACCGCCTGCGCGACCTCGGCGACCGCCTCGACATCCGTACCGTGCAGGGCCGCGCCTCCTTCCCGACCGTGCTGCGCCAGGCCGGCGCCGACGATGCCGACATGCTGGTGGCGGTCACCAACAGCGACGAGACCAACATGGTCGCCTGCCAGGTTGCCCATACCCTGTTCCACACCCCGACCAAGATCGCCCGGGTGCGCGAATCGGCCTACCTGACCCGCGCCGGGCTGTTCGACAACGACGCCATTCCGGTCGACGTGCTGATCAGCCCCGAGCAGGTGGTCACCCACTACATCAAGCGCCTGATCGAACACCCCGGCGCCCTGCAGGTGATCGACTTCGCCGAGGGCAAGGCCCAGCTGGTAGCCGTCAAGGCCTACTACGGCGGGCCGCTGGTGGGCCAGCAATTGCGCCAGATCCGCGCGCACATGCCCAATGTCGACACCCGCGTAGCGGCAATCTTCCGCCGCGACCGGCCGATCCTGCCGCAGGGCGACACGGTCATCGAAGCCGACGACGAAGTGTTCTTCATTGCCGCCAAGGCGCACATCCGCGCGGTGATGGGTGAGTTGCGGCGCATCGACGAAACCAACAAGCGCGTGGTCATCGCTGGCGGCGGGCAAATCGGCGAGCGCCTGGCCGAGGCAATCGAAAGCCGCTACCAGGTGAAAATCATCGAGATGAACCCGGCCCGTTGCCGGCACCTGTCCGACACCCTGGAAAGCACCGTGGTGTTGCAGGGCAGTGCCTCGGACCGCGACCTGATGCTTGAAGAGAACATCGCCGAAGCCGACATCTTCCTGGCCCTGACCAACGACGACGAAGCCAACATCATGTCCTCGCTGCTGGCCAAGCGCCTGGGCGCGCGCAAGGTGATGACCATCATCAACAACCCGGCCTACGTCGACCTGGTCCAAGGCGGCGAAATCGACATCGCCATCAGCCCGCAGCTGGCCACCATCGGCACCTTGCTGGCCCACGTGCGCCGCGGCGATATCGTCAGCGTGCACTCACTGCGCCGCGGTGCGGCCGAGGCCATCGAGGCGATCGCCCATGGCGACTCGAAGTCGAGCAAGGTAATCGGCAAGGCCATCGAAGACATCGCCCTGCCACCAGGCACCACCATCGGCGCAATCATCCGCGACGAAGAAGTGCTGATCGCCCATGACGACACGGTGATCGAAGCGGGCGACCACGTGATCCTCTTCGTTGTGGATAAAAAGTACATCCGTGACGTCGAGAAGCTCTTCCATGTAGGGTTGAGCTTCTTCTAAAGAGGGAGCTGGAATGCGCGAATCACTGGAAAAGATGCTGGCCAAGGGTGTGGATAACGCCCTGTTGCGCTTTGGCCTGGGCAAGGCCTGGCTCGATGAAGGCAACGGCGCCGAGGCGGCCGTGCATTTACAGCGCTGCGTCGAGCAGGACCCGAAGTATTCGGCGGCGTGGAAGCTGCTGGGCAAGGCGCATCAGCTCGAGGGTGACCTGGCAGCTGCGCGCAAGGCCTGGGAGCAGGGGCTGGAAGCGGCTCGCGCGCACGGCGACAAGCAGGCAGAGAAAGAGATGACGGTGTTTCTGAAGAAGCTCGATAAGGCTGGTTGAGCCATCGCGGGGCAAGCCCGCTCCTACAGGGATTGTGGATAACTGTGGGAGCGGGCTTGCCCCGCGACAGGGCTTTCAATACCAGCGCGGCTCGCCCGGCGGGCGCTTCTTGAAGCGCTTCATGCTCCACATGTACTGGCTCGGATACGCCCGCACATAGCGCTCGACCACCTGGCTCATGGCCGCCGCCGAGGTCTCGGTGTCTTCGCTGTACATCGCCTCGGGCGCGGCTTCCAGGATGACCTTGAAGCCCGAGCCATCCGGCAGGCGCAAGGCATGCAGGAACACCCCTACCGCCTTGCCGCCAGCGAGCATGTTCGGCACGAACTTGCTGGTCAGCGCCTTGGTGGCGAAGAACGGCACGAAGATACCCGCCGACTCGGCCGGCTCCGGGTCGGCCGGAATGCCCACCTGACCGCCTTTGCGCACTTCCTTGATGATGCTCAGGATGCCTTCCTTGGTCGACGCCGCGACGCGGTTGCCCAATTGCACGCGCTGTTCGCGCAGCAGGTCATCGACCGCCTTGAGCTTGGGCGGGCGGTAGAAAATGATCGGTTTGCACTGGCTGCAATAGAAGTGGTTGAGCACTTCCCAATTGCCCAGGTGGCTGGTGATGCCAACCACGCCCTTACCCGATGCCAGGGCCGCCTCAAGCACTTCCAGGCCTTCGACCTCGCGCACCAGGTCGAGCGAACGCTGGGCCGGCCAGATCCAGGCGCAGGCGCTTTCGGTAAAGGACTTGCCGATGTCCATCAGGGTCCGGCCCACCAGTTGCTCACGGGCAACCGGGTCCATTTCCGGGAAGCATTTGGCCAGGTTGATGCGCACCACGTTGCGCGAACTGTTCGGCACCTTCCACATGATCCAGCCGATGGCCGCGCCGACCCGCTGTACCGCGCCCCAGGGGAGCTTGGCAAACAACCGCAACGCCCCGACCATCAAGGCGCCCTTGAATTTATCCACAGGCTGGTTCCTCTTTCTGCAAGCCGGCCATTGTAACCCTCAGCGCAGCAGAGCGGCGTAGCGATCACAATCGGTGGTGTGGTCCATGACCATGCCGGTGGCCTGCATGAAGGCATAGCAAATGGTCGGTCCGACAAAGGTGAAGCCAGCTTTCTGCAGCGCCTTGCTCATTGCCTTGGCCTCGTCGGTGACCGCCGGCACCTCGCTGCGCTGGACGAAATGATTGATCTTCGGCGCGCCGCCGACGAACGACCAGAGCCATTGCCCGGGGTTTTCCAGCGCCAACCAGGCCCGCGCATTGCGCCGCGCGGCGTTGAGCTTGAGGCGATTGCGGATGATGCCCGGGTCGAGCATGCGCTCTTCAATTTCGTCGTCGCTCATCTGCGCCAGACGCTCTGGGTCGAAACCGAACAGCACCTGGCGGTAGCGTTCGCGCTTTTTCAGCACGGTAATCCACGACAACCCGGCCTGGAAGCCTTCGAGCAGGAGCATCTCGAACAGCTGGCGCGGATCGCGCTGCGGCGTGCCCCATTCCTGGTCGTGGTACGCCTGGTAAAGCGGATCGTCGGTACACCAAAAGCAACGTGGCATAAGGCTCCAAGGGTAGAGGCCTGCGCGAATCGGGTTATACTCCCGCTCTTTATATTCGCAGCCCTAGAAACAGGTGATTTTCGTGAGCCAGCCTACGCCAGCCGTGCGTACCTTCCAAGACTTGATCCTCGCCCTGCAGAACTACTGGGCCGAGCAAGGTTGTGTGGTGCTTCAGCCCTACGATATGGAAGTAGGCGCCGGCACTTTCCATACTGCCACGTTCCTGCGCGCCATCGGCCCGGAAACCTGGAACGCCGCCTATGTGCAGCCTAGCCGTCGTCCGGCGGATGGCCGTTATGGCGAAAACCCGAACCGCCTGCAGCACTACTATCAGTTCCAGGTGGTCCTCAAGCCGAACCCGGCGAACTTCCAGGAACTGTACCTGGGCTCGCTGAAAGCCATCGGCCTCGACCCGCTGGTGCACGACATCCGTTTCGTCGAAGACAACTGGGAATCGCCGACCCTCGGCGCCTGGGGTCTGGGTTGGGAAATCTGGCTCAACGGCATGGAAGTCACGCAGTTCACCTACTTCCAGCAAGTGGGCGGCATCGAATGCTTCCCGGTCACTGGTGAAATCACCTACGGCCTGGAGCGCCTGGCCATGTACTTGCAGGGCGTTGATTCGGTCTACGACCTGATCTGGACCGACGGCCCGTTCGGCACGGTGACCTACGGCGACGTGTTCCACCAGAACGAAGTGGAGCAGTCGACCTACAACTTCGAGCACGCCAACGTCGAGAAGCTGTTCGAACTGTTCGACTTCTACGAAAGCGAAGCCAACCGCCTGATCGAGCTGGAACTGCCGCTGCCGACCTATGAAATGGTCCTCAAGGCCTCGCACACCTTCAACCTGCTCGATGCCCGTCGCGCCATCTCGGTGACCGAGCGTCAGCGTTACATCCTGCGCGTACGGACCCTGGCTCGGGCGGTGGCCCAGAGCTACCTGCAAGCCCGCGCCAAGCTGGGCTTCCCGATGGCGTCCCCTGAATTGCGTGATGAAGTGTTGGCTAAGCTGGAGGCTGCACAATGAGTGCTCAAGATTTCCTGGTTGAACTGGGCACCGAAGAACTGCCACCCAAGGCCCTGAGCAGCCTCGGTGACGCCTTCCTCGCCGGTATCGAGAAAGGCCTGCAGGCCGCTGGCCTGAACTACACCGACAAGCAGGTGTTCGCCGCGCCGCGCCGCCTGGCCGTACTCATCCGCAACCTCGACACCCAGCAGCCGGACCGCAGCGTCAACCTCGACGGCCCGCCGCGTCAGGCCGCCTTCGACGCTGACGGCAACCCGACCCAGGCCGCCCTGGGTTTTGCCAAGAAGTGCGGTGTAGAGCTGTCGGATATCGACCAGAGCGGCGCCAAGCTGCGCTTCTCCCAGCACATTCCGGGCAAGGCCACCGCCAGCCTGCTGCCAACCATCGTCGAAGACTCGCTCAACGACCTGCCGATCCCCAAGCGCATGCGCTGGGGTGCGCGCAAGGAAGAGTTCGTGCGTCCAACCCAGTGGCTGGTGATGCTGCTCGGTGACGAGGTGGTCGACTGCACCTTGCTGGCGCAGAAAGCCGGTCGCGAATCCCGTGGCCACCGCTTCCACCACCCGGAAAACGTGCGCATCAGCGCCCCGGCCAATTACCAGGAAGACCTGCGCAAGGCCTACGTGCTGGCCGATTTTGCCGAGCGCCGCGAGCTGATCAGCAAGCGTACCGCCGAACTCGCCCTGCAGCAGGAAGGCAGCGCCATCGTGCCGCCAGCCCTGCTCGATGAAGTGACCGCCCTGGTTGAATGGCCTGTGCCGCTGGTGTGCTCGTTCGAAGAGCGCTTCCTGGAAGTGCCGCAAGAAGCGCTGATCACCACCATGCAGGACAACCAGAAGTACTTCTGCCTGCTGGATGCCGACGGCAAGCTGCTGCCGCGCTTCATCACCGTGGCCAACGTCGAGAGCCGCGATCCGAAGCAGATCGTCGAAGGCAACGAGAAGGTCGTGCGCCCGCGCCTGACCGACGCCGAGTTCTTCTTCAAGCAAGACAAGAAGCAGCCGCTGGAAAGCTTCAACGAGCGCCTGCAGAACGTGGTGTTCCAGGCCCAGTTGGGCAGCGTCTTCGACAAGGCCGAGCGGGTTGCCAAACTGGCCGCCTTCATCGCCCAGCGCATTGGCGGCGACGCCCAGCGCGCGGCGCGTGCAGGTTTGCTGTCGAAGTGCGACCTGGCCACCGAGATGGTCGGTGAATTCCCTGAAATGCAGGGTGTTGCCGGTTACTACTACGCCCTCAACGACGGCGAGCCGCAAGACGTCGCCCTGGCCCTGAACGAGCAGTACATGCCGCGCGGTGCCGGTGCCGAACTGCCGTCGACCCTGACCGGCGCGGCCGTGGCGATTGCCGACAAGCTCGACACCCTGGTCGGTATCTTCGGTATCGGCATGCTCCCGACCGGTAGCAAAGACCCCTATGCCCTGCGTCGTGCAGCGCTGGGCGTACTGCGCATCCTGATCGAGAAGCAGCTGGACCTGGACCTGAACGAAGCAGTGAACTTCGCCGTCAGCCAGTTCGGTGCCAAGGTCAAGGCCGCGGGCCTGGCCGAGCAGGTGCTGGAATTCGTCTTCGATCGTCTGCGTGCCCGTTACGAAGACGAAGGCATTGACGTTGCCACCTACCTGTCGGTGCGTGCCCTCAAGCCAGGCTCGGCCCTGGACTTCGACCAGCGCGTGCAGGCCGTACAGGCCTTCCGCCAGCTGCCGGAAGCCGCTGCCCTGGCCGCGGTGAACAAGCGCGTGTCAAACCTGCTGAGCAAGGCCGAAGGCGCTGTCGCCACCACGGTCGAGCCGAAGTACTTCGACAACGCCAACGAGTTCTCCCTGTACTCGGCGATCCAGCAAGCCGACCAGGCCGTTCAGCCAATGGCTGCGGCGCGCCAGTACAGCGAATCGCTGGCACGCCTGGCCGCTCTGCGTGAACCGGTCGACGCCTTCTTCGAGGCGGTGATGGTCAATGCCGACGACGCCAATGTCCGCGCCAACCGTTATGCCCTGCTCAGCCGCCTGCGCGGTCTGTTCCTGGGCGTGGCCGACATTTCGCTGCTGGGGTAAGTCTTGAAGCTGCTGATTCTCGATCGGGACGGGGTGATCAACCAGGACTCCGACGCCTACATCAAGTCGCTGAACGAGTGGATTCCGATCCCGGGTTCGATCGAAGCGATTGCGCAGTTGAGCAAAGCCGGCTGGACGGTGGCGGTGGCCACCAACCAGTCCGGCATTGCCCGTGGCTACTACGACCTGCCGACCCTCGAGGCCATGCACGGGCAATTGCGCACGCTGGTGGCCGAGCAGGGCGGCGAGGTCGGGCTGATCGTCTATTGCCCGCACGGGCCCGATGAGGGCTGCGCCTGCCGCAAACCCAAGCCGGGCATGCTCACCACCATTGCCGCGCACTACGGCGTGAATCTGGCCGGCGTGTGGTTTGTCGGTGATAGTAAGGGTGACCTGGAAGCCGCTTTGGCCGTCGATGCTCAACCAGTTCTGGTAAAAACCGGAAAAGGCGAGAAGACCCTGAGCAAGGGAATTCCAGAAAACACGCTGATTTTCGATGATCTGGCAGCCATCGCCAGAGAACTTATCCACAAATAGCGCGTCTGCATAACAGGCGCACTTTTACTAGGCGGGCAAGCCCGCAACGGTACATGCCGCTATGTCGATCTTGCAGGCGATCAGAATTTTTCTTTTTTACCTGCTGCTGGGTACCAGCTCCTTGCTGTGGTGCACCCTGAGCTTTTTTATCGCGCCGTTTTTGCCTTTCAGCGCCCGCTACCGCTTCATCAACGTCTACTGGTGCCGCTTTGCGCTGGTGTTGGTACGGGTGTTTCTCAACATCAAGGTCAAGGTCACCGGGGCTGAAAACATCCCCAAGCAACCCTGTGTGATCCTCTCTAACCACCAGAGCACCTGGGAAACCTTTTTCCTTTCCGCCTATTTCTCGCCCTTGAGCCAAGTGCTCAAGCGTGAACTGCTGTACGTGCCGTTCTTCGGCTGGGCCATGGCCATGCTGCGGCCGATCGCCATTGACCGCGATAACCCCAAGGCAGCCTTGAAGCAAGTCGCCAGCAAGGGCGATAAATTGCTCAAGGAGAACGTCTGGGTGCTGATCTTCCCCGAAGGCACCCGTGTGCCGTTCGGCCAGATTGGCAAGTTCTCGCGCAGCGGGGCCGCGTTGGCGGTCAACGCTGGCCTACCGGTACTGCCGATCGCCCACAACGCCGGCAAGTTCTGGCCCAAGCAGGGCTGGGGCAAACGTGCCGGCACCATCGAGGTGGTAATTGGCGCCCCGATGTTTGCCGAAGGCAGCGGCCCACGGGCGATTGCCGAGTTAAACGATCGTGCTGCAGCCTGGAATGAACAGACCCAGCGCGAGCTCGGCTCACTGCCTGCAGCGGCGCCGAACGCGGCACAGGGCGTGGCCTGACCGATCTGTGGATAACTTGTGTACAGTATTTGGATTTCTTAACGAAAAATTCGCTAAGTGATTAATTTAGCTACTTATTTCTCTGTATGACTGTTTTCTGAAAATCGTGCATAAGTTTTTTCGCGGCATAAAAAAACCGGCGCTTACGCCGGTTTTTTTTATGCCTGCAAATCCTCACACCTTGTCGATATCCACATCACGGGTTTCTTTCAGGCAGAACAGCCCCACCACCAGGCTGATACCGGTGATCAGCACCGGGTACCAGAGCCCGTAGAAGATGTCGCCGGTGTACACCACCAGGGCAAAGGACACGGTGGGCAGGAAGCCGCCGAACCAGCCGTTGCCAATGTGGTAGGGCAGCGACATCGAGGTGTAGCGGATACGCGTTGGGAACAGCTCGACCATCACCGCCGCCAGCGGGCCGTAGGTCATGGTCGCGATCAGGATCATGGCGACGATCAGCACCACCACCATCGGCTGGTTGACGCTGGCTGGATCGGCCTTGGCCGGGTAGCCGGCTTTTTCGATCGCTGCACGCAGGGCTGCTTCGTCAAACCCATTGATCTTCTGCTCGCCAATGCTCACCACCACTTCGGCACCAGCAGCCGCTTCAGCCGAGCTGTAGGGCAGGCCCTGTTTGACCAGGAAGGTTTTGACCTTGTCGCAGGGGCTGTCAAAACGCGCCTTGCCCACCGGATCGAACTGGAAGGTGCAGCCTTGCGGATCGGCCATCACCACAATCGGGGCCTGGCGGCTGGCGGCGTCGATCTGCGGGTTGGCGTAATGGCTCAGAGCCTTGAACAGTGGGAAGTACAGTACCGTGGCCAGCAGCAAGCCGAGCATCAGGATTGGCTTGCGCCCGACCCGGTCCGACAACCAACCGAAGAACACGAAGAACGGCGCGCCGATCACCACGCTGATAATCAGCAAAGTGTTGGCCTGGGCCGGGTCCATCTTGAGCATCTGGGTAAGAAAGAACAGCACATAGAACTGCGCGGTGTAGAAGGTCACCGCTTGCCCGGCGTTGATGCTGAACAGGGCAGTGAGTACTACCTTGAGGTTGGGCCAGGAGCCGAACGATTCACGGATCGGCGCTTTACTGGCCTTGCCCTGGGCCTTCATCTTCACGAAGGCTGGCGACTCGTGCATGCTCATGCGGATCCAGGTGGAAATCCCCAACAGCACGATCGACAGCAGGAACGGCAGGCGCCAGCCCCAGACTTCGAACTGGTCGCCACTGATGTAACGGCTGCCGAGCACCACCAGCAGCGACAACAGCAGGCCGAGGGTCGCGGTGGACTGGATAAAACCGGTGTGGAAGCCGCGTTTGCCAGGTGGTGCGTGTTCGGCAACATAAGTCGCCGCGCCGCCGTACTCACCACCGAGCGCCAGGCCCTGCAGCATGCGCAACACCACCAGAATGATCGGTGCAGCAATGCCAATGCTGGCGTAGGTCGGCAACAGGCCGACGGCAAAGGTCGACAAGCCCATCAGCACGATGGTCACCAGGAAGGTGTACTTGCGCCCGATCATGTCGCCCAGGCGGCCGAACACCAGCGCGCCGAAGGGCCGCACGAGAAAGCCGGCGGCAAAGGCCATCAAGGCAAAGATAAAGGCAGTGGTGTCGTTCACCCCGGCAAAGAACTGCTTGCTGATGACCGCGGCCAATGCCCCATAAAGAAAAAAGTCATACCACTCGAAAACTGTCCCGAGGGATGACGCGAAAATGATCTTGCGTTCTTCCCGGCGGCTGGTGCTCGCCGTTGCAGCGCCCTGCTCTTGAATGTAATCCGACATCGTTGCTGTCCTCGGCCTGCAGGCCCCAGTGATTATTCTTGTTGTTCCACTGTCGACGCCGGCAGACTGCGTCCGGCGTCGTTGTTGCTACGCACCCTGGTCAGGGCGTCGGTACTGCGTTTTTTTTATCGATGCGGCTTGTGGATAAGCTTTCCCGGCGAATCAATTGCGCCGCCTTTTCGGCAATCATCAGGGTAGGGGAGCAGGTATTGCCGGAGACGATTTGCGGCATGATCGAGGCGTCGGCAACCCGCAACCCCGGCACGCCGTGCACGCGCAACTGGTCGTCGACCACATCCAGCGGCCCGTTGCCCATGCGGCAGGTGCCTACCGGGTGGAAAATGGTAGTGCCGATCTGCCCGGCGGCTTCATGCAACTGCTGTTCGCTTTGCAGGTCGGCGCCTGGCAGATACTCACGCGGGCTGAACGCCGCCAGGGCAGGGGCCTGGACGATCTTGCGGGTCAGGCGAATGGCTTGGGCGGCGACGCGCAGGTCTTCAGGGTCGCTCAGGTAGTTGGGGTCGATCAGTGGCGCGTCGTCCGGGTTGGCCGAGCGGATATCGATACGCCCGCGGCTGGCCGGGCGCAGGTTGCACACCGAGGCGGTAAACGCCGGGAAGCGGTGCAGCGGCTCGCCAAAGCGCTCCAGCGACAAGGGCTGCACGTGGTACTGCAGGTTGGCCGAAGCCTGCTCGGGCCCGGAACGTACGAACGCCCCCAACTGGCTCGGCGCCATCGCCAGCGGGCCGCTGCGATCGTAAAGGTAACGCAGGCCCATGCCGAGCTTGCCCCAGGGACTGTTGGCAACCTGGTTGAGGGTGCGCGCCTGGGTAACCTGGTAGATCAGGCGCAGTTGCAGATGGTCCTGCAGGTTGCCGCCAACCCCGGGCAATTCGTGGCGAACAGTTATCCCCAGGCTCTCGAGCAAGCCACGCGGGCCGATGCCCGAGCGCTGGAGAATACCGGGTGAACCCACGGAGCCGGCACACAGGATAATCTCCCGGCGTGCGCTGAAGTTCTGCCAATTGCCTTGCCAGCGAGCACGTACCTGCGAAGCGCGGCCTTCTACCAGCACCACCTGGTCAACCAGCACATCGGTCAGTACCGTCAGATTGGGGCGCTTAAGGATCGGGCGCAAAAACGCCTTGGCCGAGTTCCAGCGAATGCCGGAACGCTGGTTGACCTGGAAGTATCCACAGCCCTGGTTATCCCCAGTGTTGAAGTCAGCAACGTTAGGGATACCACTCTGCGCCGCGGCTTCGCGGAAGGCGTCGAGGATCGGCCAGGAGTAGCGCTGCTGCTCGACCCGCCACTCGCCTTCGTTGCCATGGGCTTCGCTGGCGCCACCGAAGTGGTTTTCGCTGGCCTTGAACAGTGGCAGCACATCCTTCCACGCCCAACCGGCATTGCCCTGCTCGGCCCAGCGATCGTAATCGCCCGCCTGACCACGCATGTAGATCATGCCGTTAATGGAAGAACAGCCACCGAGCACCTTGCCCCGTGGATAACCCAGGGCACGGCCATTGAGGCCGGGTTGCGCTTCGGTCTTGAAGCACCAGTCGGTGCGTGGGTTGCCGATGCAGTAGAGGTAACCCACCGGAATGTGAATCCAGGGGTAGTTGTCGCGCCCACCCGCTTCGAGCAACAGCACCCGGCAGCCTGGGTCGGCGGATAAGCGATTGGCTAGCAGGCACCCGGCAGGACCGGCACCAACCACCACATAGTCGTAGACAGGATCGGCTGATGGCATGGGCAACCTCGCGCCTGATTATTATTCTTGTCCCAGCCCATGTTATTGATTAATTTCGGGATGAAAACGTTAGATTTCACTCAAGTGCTGTGCGTTTTAACACAACGTCCGTGAACACCTGATTCACAAGGAAAAGCATGTTCGACTGGAATGATCTGCGGTTTTTTCTCGAGTTGCAGCGCAGCGGCCGGCTGCTGACTGCGGCCAAACGTCTGAACACCACCCACAGCACCGTGGCCCGGCATATCGACAATATCGAACAGAGCCTGGGTACCGCCTTGTTCGTCCAGCACGCCCAGGGCTACGAACTGACGCCCTCCGGCCAGGCCCTGCTCAAGCACGCCGAAGCCATGGAAAACGTCGCCCTGCTGGCCCAGGAAGAAATCACCCAGGCCATCACCCCGCTGGGCAAGATTCGCCTGGGAGTCACCGAAGGCATCGGCATCATGTTCTTCACCCCGCGCATGGGCAGCCTGTTCGAACGCTACCCAGGCCTTGAGGTGGAGCTGGTGGCGGTACCGCGGTTTGTCAGCATCCTCAACCGCGAAGCGGAGATCAGCATTCACCTGGAGCGGCCCAACGCCGACCTGTTGATAACCCGCAAACTTACCGATTACCGCTTGGCGCTGTACGCCAGCCCCGAGTACCTGGCCCACGCACCAGCGCTCAATCACCGCGAAGACCTGGCCAAGCACAGCTGGATCGGCTACGTCGACGACCTGCTGTTCAGCCAGGAGCTGCTGTTTTTGAACAGCTTCTGCCGGGCACCCAACGTGGTGTTTCGCAGCACCAGCGTGATCGCCCAGCAACAAGCGGCTCGCGCCGGCCTGGGCATTGCCGTGTTGCCCAACTACATGGCCCGCCACGATCCGGCGCTGGTGCGGGTGCTGCCCAGCGAGACCATCCAGCGTAGCTACTGGATCTGTACCCGCCGTGAGCTGCACAAGTCGGTGCGCCTGCGCGTGGTCTGGGATTTTCTCCTGGCCCTGTGCGCGCAGGAGCAGGACGCCTTGCTGGCGGAGTAGGGCCTCAGCCGCCCAGGGTTTTCGCCGCCAACAGCACCGCCGCACAGATACCCACGGTCGCAAACATCTGCTGCAGTCGTGGCCCGGCCAGTTTGCTGGCGACCTGACGCGCCAGCAGCAGCCCGAGCACCGCACCGCCGGCAAACGGCGCGCCCACAGACCAATGCATGACGCCGCCAACCGTGGCGCTGACCACGCTGCCGGTCGACACCAGGGCGATCACTGCCAGCGAAGTGGCAACGATGCTCTTCATGTCCAGGTTGGTGTAACGGCTCAGCGCCGGGATGATCACAAAGCCGCCGCCAACCCCGAGCAACCCCGACAGCAATCCGGACATCGCGCCGGTAAACGCCAGGGCGCGGGCGCAGGGCAGGGTCCAGCGCAGCCGCCCCTGCAAGGGGTTGAGCACACAAGGCATGACCATGCGTTGGCCCAGTGGTGGCTGACCACGAAGTTCGCGGTGCGCCTTGAGCAACATGCGTGCACAGGCATAGACCAGCACCACGGCGAAAGTCAGAGCCAATGGCCCGTTCGGCAAGCGATGGGCAAGCATCAAGCCGAAGGGCGCAATCGCAATGCCGATCACCGCCACAAACAACGCCGCACGATAACGCACCAGACCTTGGCGCAGGCCCAACAGGGCACCCACCGCCGCCGCCATGCCGACGGCGAGCAAGCCGACTGGCGCCGCCTCGACCATCGACAAGCCCAGACCGAATACCAGCAAGGGTACGGCCAGAATGCCGCCACCGGCGCCGGTCAGCGCCAGCACCGCACCAATGATCGCGCCCAGCCCAGCCGCAAGAAATTGATGCTCGATCACCGCAGGCCCTCGGCGGCAACCCGCGGCTTGGCCAGCCACTCACGGCCCTTGAGCATGCAACGCCAGTACAGCGGTGGCAGGATCTGCGCCTTCAGAAGCCAAGCCAGGCGCGTTGGCCGGCGACCATCGAGCAGCCAACGCGGGAAGCTCGGCGCCAGCTTGCCGCCATAGGTAAATTCGGCCAGCACGATCTTGCCGCGTTCGACAGTCAACGGGCAGGAGCCATAACCATCGTAGTGGGCGAGGTTGGGCAGGCGCCCCAGCGCCACCAGCACATTGTTGGCCACCACCGGCGCTTGCTTGCGCGCAGCCGCTGCAGTCTTGGCATTGCTGGTGTTGATGCCATCGCCCAAGGCGTGGATGTTGCCATAGCGTTTATGACGCAGGGTAGCCGGGTCGACATCGATCCAGCCGGCCTGGTCAGCCAGTGGGCTGTTGCGAATAAAATCAGGGGCAACCTGCGGCGGCACCACATGCAGCATGTCGAAAGGCTGCACCCGGGTTTCGCTGCTGCCATCGGGCAAGGTGCGCACAAAGGTAGCGCGCTTGCCCGGGCCATCGACCGCCACCAGGCGATGCGCGTACTGCAGGTCTACCGCGTACTTGTCGATGTACTCCATCAAGGCCGGCACATAGTCAGGCACCCCGAACAGCACGCCACCGGCATTGAAAAACTGCGCCTGGATGTTGCCCAGCCGACCGTTGCGCAGCCAGTGGTCACACGACAGGTACAGGGCCTTTTGCGGTGCGCCGGCACATTTGATCGGCATCGGCGGCTGGGTGAACAACGCCCGGCCTTCACGCAGGTTCTGCACCAGTTGCCAGGTGTAGGGCGCCAGGTCATAGCGGTAGTTGGAAGTCACGCCGTTACGCCCAAGGGTTTCGCTCAAGCCCTCGATGGCATCCCAGTCGAGCTTCAGCCCAGGGCAGACCACCAGCTGTTCGTAACTGAGCAGTCGCCCGTCATTCAGCGTCACCGTTTGCGCCTGCGGATCAAAGCTCTCGACCCGCGCCTTGATCCACTGCACGCCGCCGGGAATGGTCGAGGCCATGGTGCGCGCCGTCGAAGGCGCCTGGAAGATACCGGCGCCGACCATGGTCCAGCCCGGTTGGTAATAGTGCACATCGGCCGGGTCGATGATCGCGACATCCAGCGAAGGGTCGCGGCAGATCAAGCTGGAGGCGGCAGCGACACCGGCAGCACCGGCACCGACGATCAGCACTTTATGGTGGTCGCCTTTCGGCACCTCGGCAGGGGAGGGTTGAGCAAGCATGGCAGGGTCCTTCTAATAATAATTCTGGGGTGAAACTCAGAGCACGTTGAGCGGGATCTTCAGGTAGCGCACTCCGTTGTCTTCAGGTTCAGGTAGTTGGCCGCTGCGCATGTTGATCTGCACCGAAGGCAGGATCAGTACCGGCATCTCCAGGGTGGCGTCGCGGGCTTCGCGCATGCTGACGAAGCTGTCTTCGCTGATGCCTTCACGGATGTGGATGTTGCTGGCGCGCTGTTCGGCCACCGTGGTCATGTAGCGCAGTTCGCGGCCACCCGGCAGGTAGTCGTGGCACATGAACAGGCGCGTCTCGGCGGGCAGGGCAAGGATGCGCTGGATCGAGCGATACAAAGTGCGCGCACTGGCGCCAGGGAAGTCGCAACGGGCGGTGCCGTAATCGGGCATGAACAGCGTGTCGCCGACAAAGGCGATGCTTTGCCCGTCGACCTCCACCACGTAGGTCATGCACGCCGGCGTGTGGCCGGGCGTGTGCAGGGCACGTGCCTTGAGGTTGCCGATGGTGAAGGGCTGCTCGTCGTCGAACAGCACATCGAACTGGCTGCCATCGCGGGCGAAGCCGCCATCGGCATTGAACAGCGCACCGAAGACTTTCTGCACCTGGGTGATCTGGCTGCCAATGGCAATCTGGCCGCCCAGCGCCTGCTTGAGGTAAGCCGCCGCCGACAGGTGATCGGCGTGCACGTGGGTTTCGAGAATCCACTGGACCTTGCCGCCCAGTTCAGTCACCCGCTCGATCAGCTTGTCTGCCGAAGCACTGCTGGTGCGTCCGGACTTCGGATCGTAATCCAGCACACTGTCGATCAAGGCACAGTCGCCACTGCTCCGGTCCATCAGCAAATAGCTGATGGTCGAGGTGACACTGTCGAACAGTGCCTCCACATACAAGTTGCCGCCGATGATCATTTACCACGCTCCGAATTCATCACAGGTGCCAGCTATCAAGCCTTGCTGGCAATGGACAGGCTGTCATCAAGATATGTGCCATCGAACCGGTAGGCTGTTTCCCAATGTTCGCGGGCTGCGTAGGGAAAAACACTGCCAGACTGTCAGCATAGTTGGCAGTGACATGGCAGCAGTTGGCAGTTTTTGGCAGTCCCTGGCAGCTTCAGTTAAGCTTCGCCCGAGCTTGCCCAGGTGTCGCCATGTCCTTCTCGTCCACTGTTGTTCCTCATCCTGCCGTGCAGGCCCTGGTGTCCTACCTCGAACACGACGCCCAGCCGACCATCGTGCTGGACACCGACTACAACATTCTTGCCGCCAACGGCGCCTACCGACGCCAGTTCGGCATCGACGGCCAACCGCCCATCGGCGCCAAGTGCCACCGGGTGTCCCATCACTACGCCGTGCCTTGCGACCAGGCCGGCGAACACTGCCCGATGCGCAAGGCCTGGGACAGCCGTGTCCCCGAGCGTGTTCTGCATGTGCACCACACCCCGCGCGGGCCGGAACATGTGGATGTCGAGTTGCGCCCGATCCTCGATGAGCAAGGTGAGGTGGTGGCGTTCGTCGAGCGCCTGACCAGCATCACCGTCGCCTCGGCGCAGCCCCAGCAACAAGGCTTGGTCGGCCGCTCAGCGGCGTTCCAGGACGCACTGGCCAGCCTGCAGCGCGCGGCACCTGCGCAAATTCCGGTGTTGCTCCAGGGTGAATCCGGGACCGGCAAAGAGTTGTTTGCGCGCGCTCTGCACCTGGGCAGCCCTCGGGCCAGCGGCCCACTGGTGGTGGTCGACTGCACCGGCCTGACTGAGTCGTTATTCGAGAGCGAGCTATTCGGTTACGAGAAGGGCGCCTTTACCGGCGCCCATCAGCGCAAGATCGGCCTGGCGGAAGCGGCCCATGGCGGCACCTTGTTCCTCGATGAAATCGGCGAAGTACCGTTGGCGATGCAGGTCAAACTGCTGCGCCTGATCGAGTCTGGCAGCTTTCGCCCGGTCGGCAGCCTGCGTACGGTTCACTCCGACTTCAGGCTGGTCTCGGCGACCCACAAACCGCTCAAGGAAATGGCTGCAGCGGGCACCTTCCGTGAAGACCTGTATTACCGCATCAGCGGTTTTCCGATCCGCTTGCCGGCATTGCGCGAACGGGTCGACGATCTGCCGTTGTTGATCGAGAGCCTGTTGCAACGGATGGCAGGGGCGGCGGCACCGAAGGTCAACCCAGATGCGATGAATCGACTGAGCTTGTACGCCTATCCTGGCAACATTCGCGAGCTGCGTAATATCCTCGAACGAGCGCGGCTGTTCGCCGACGACGGACTGATCCGTGCCGAGCACCTGCCTGCTGAGCTCGGTTCGAGACTTGAGCCGACGCCAAGCATCAGCCGCCGCAGCAAAGACAGCCTCGGGCAACTGGCCCAGGCCCTGGACAGCTTCAATGGATCACGCAGCGAGCTGGCGCGTCACCTGGGCATGAGTGAACGCACTTTGTACCGGCGCCTGCGCGAACTGGGTCTTTGAGACTGACGCAAGACAACCAACTGCGGCTTTTTCTTCTACGCTGAAACTGCTCACCCACCGCAGAGCGTTCCATGCGTCGATTGCCGAGTCGGTAACCAGGTGCCAGGACGCCTGACGTTCCGCTCTGTCTTTTCTGCCACAGGAGCATCGTCATGTCTTCCTGCCTTCACCGGGCGATCCTGCTCAGCATCGCCATGCTCGCGCTTTCTGGTTGTTTCGAAGAGGACGCGCAACCCAAGGCCACGGCTACGGCACCCGCAGCGGCTGCACCGGCTACACCAGCCGCGCCGGCGGCGCCGAGCGAGGCGGTGTTCAGCACCGAACAGCTCGATCAAATGCTCGCACCGTTGGCGTTGTATCCGGACGCTTTACTCGCACAGGTGCTGATGGCCACCACCTATCCAGGCAATGTCGCCGACGCGGTTGCCTGGTCCAAGGCGCATCCGAACGTCAGCGGTGATGCCGCGGTCAAGCAGGTCGCCGAGCAGCCGTGGGACCCCAGCGTGCAATCCTTGGTGGCTTTCCCGCAGGTGCTGGCGACACTTGGCCAGGACCCGGTCTGGGTGCAGCGCGTCGGCGATGCCTTTCTCGCCCAGCCCGACGCGGTGATGAACTCGGTGCAGCGCCTGCGCGCCAAGGCCAAGGCTGCCGGGCACCTGGAGTCCAACGAACAGCAGACGGTTATCGTGCAACCATCAAGCGCCCCCGCAGGCGGCACGACCACGGTGGTACAAGGTGCCGCGCCAGCACAGACTATCGTTATCCAGCCTACCAACCCGCAGGTTGTATACGTACCAAGCTACAACCCCTCCGTGGTGTACGGCAGTTGGTCCTCGCCGTCCTACCCACCCGCGTATTATCCGCCGCCACCGGGGTATGCCATCGGCACGGCGTTAGCCTCCGGCCTGGCTTTTGGTGCAGGCGTCGCAATCGTCAATTCACTCTGGGGGGATTGCGACTGGGACGATCATGACGTCGATATCAACGTCAATCGCTACAACAATATCAACAACGTCAACCGCAGGCTCGATGCCAACCAGAACACCTGGCGCCATAATCCTGCGTATCGCGACGGCGTCCCGTACCGCGACCAGGCCAGTCGAGCCCAGTTCGACCGACGCTTACCCGGCAGTGCAGAGCGCACAGCCTACCGCGGTGACACCCCGGCCCGGGTCGAAGATCGCGCACGAGCCCGTGAAACCCTGGCACAGCGCGGCATCGAAGCACCGGCAACCAGCAACCTTGAAGCCCGCCAACGGGTGCAGAGTGCCGACCGCGAGCGCGCCCAACAGCGCCTGGAAAAACAGGGCATCAACCCGTCCGGCAACGCACGCGAGCGCGCTCAGGTTGCCGACCGCCAACTGAAAAATGACGGTCAGGCCCGCCAGCGAGCACAGGCGCCGCAGAACAACCGCCAGCCTCAGCAGGCGGGGCGCAACCAACAAGTACGCCAGCAAGCCCGTCAGCAACATGTTAGCGCCCAGGCACCGCGCAACAATGCGTTGGCCGGTGTGCGCAACCCTTCGCAGTCACGCATCGCAAGCAATCGTGGCCAGCTCAGCCAACGCAGCGCCAGCCGACCATCTGCAGCCGCTGCGGGCCACCAGGTACAACGACCCGCGCGGATGCAATCCGGCGGTGGCGGCCGTCGCCGTTGAGAGGAGAATCAGTCATGAATGCTGCTAGCCGAATTGTGCTGATTCTGCTGCTGTGCTGGACGTCCAGCAGCTACGCTCAGGAACATTTCCCACACCCCGAAGCCGCCGGCGAAGCACTGGTGCAGGCGCTTGGTAGCGAAAAGGCCGATAGCCAACTGTTGGCGAAATTGCTTGGCAACGACTGGGAGAGTTACATCCCGACCAAGAACATCGATCGCAAAGATGTCGATGCCTTTCTCGCCCTCTACAAGGAAAAACATCAGGTTCAGTCCGACAACCCGAAGCGTGCACATCTGGTCGTCGGCGACACGCCCTGGGTGTTCCCGATTCCCATCAGACACAGTACTGACGGTTGGGCATTCGACACCAAAGCCGGCGCCGCGGAAATCCGCCTGCGCCGCATCGGACGCAACGAGCTGGCGACCATTCAATCAGTGCGCGCCTATCACGACGCGCAGATGGATTACGCCGAGGTTGATCGCAATGACGATGGGATACTCGAGTACGCGCAGAAACTCATCAGCAGCGACGGGCAGTTCGACGGTTTGTACTGGCCGCAAGAGGAGGGCGTTGAAGAAAGTCCGCTCGGACCGCTTTTTGGTGATACCGCAAAGGGCGATGATTGGCACGGCTACCACTATCGCATCCTCACTGGCCAAGGCCCTTCGGCGCCGGGCGGCGCCTATGACTACAAGATCGGTAATCACATGACCCGCGGCTTTGCCGTGATCGCCTGGCCGGCGGACTATGGCGACACGGGCGTGATGAGCTTCATGATCAGCCACGACGGCGAACTGTTCGAGAAAGACCTCGGCCGCGACAGCGCCAAGCGCGCTGCCGCGATTACCCGTTTCGACCCCGACAGCAGTTGGAGCGAAGTAAAGGACGAGGAAGAGGGGCGCTGAACCGAACAGCTCAACACAGGAAAAACAGCACAACAAAAAGCCCGCGTGAGCGGGCTTGATGATGTTGCTTTACTTTGAACCTACAGCTGATCAGAAGTCCAGGTTGGACACCGCCAGGGCGTTGCTCTCGATGAACTCACGACGTGGCTCAACGGCGTCGCCCATCAGGGTGTTGAAGATCTGATCGGCAGCGATCGCGTCTTCGATGGTCACCTTGAGCATGCGGCGCACGGTTGGGTCCATGGTGGTTTCCCACAGCTGATCCGGGTTCATCTCACCAAGACCTTTGTATCGCTGGATGGTGTGGCGCTTGGTGCTTTCGGTCATCAGCCAGTCCAGTGCTTCCTTGAACTCGGTGATGGCTTTCTTGCGCTCGCCACGTTGCACGTAGGCGCCTTCACCCAGCAGGGTGCTCAGCTGTGCACCGAGGGCGGTGACGGTGCGGTAGTCGTTACTGCCGAAGAAGTCACGGTTGAAGGTGACGTAGCTGGCCAGGCCGTGAGAGGTGATTTCCACTTCCGGCAGCCAGACATTGCGCTCTTTGTCTTCGCGCAGGCTGGCCTTGTACAGCAGGCCGGACTTCTCGCTGGTGCGCAGACGCTCTTCGAATTTGCCCAGCCACTCCTGCATGGCAGCGTGGTCGCCCAACTGCTCCAGCGATACCGCCGGCAGGTAGACGAAGTGCTCGGTCAGCTCCTGCGGGTACAGGCGCGAGAGGCGCTTGAGGGTCTTCATCACGGTGCGGAATTCGTTGACCAGACGCTCCAGCTCGACGCCGGAAACAGGTGGTGCGGATTCGTCCAGGTGCAGGCTGGCATCTTCCAGAGCCGACTGGGTCATGTACTCTTCCATGGCGTCGTCGTCTTTGATGTACTGCTCTTGCTTGCCTTTCTTGACCTTGTACAGCGGTGGCTGGGCAATGTAGATGTAGCCACGCTCGACCAGTTCCGGCAGCTGACGGAAGAAGAAAGTCAGCAGCAGGGTACGAATGTGCGAACCGTCGACGTCAGCATCGGTCATGATGATGATGTTGTGATAGCGCAGCTTGTCGATGTTGTACTCTTCGCGGCCGATACCACAGCCCAGCGCGGTGATCAGCGTGCCCACTTCCTGGGACGAGATCATCTTGTCGAAGCGTGCTTTCTCGACGTTGAGGATCTTGCCCTTGAGCGGCAGGATCGCCTGGGTCTTGCGGTTACGACCCTGCTTGGCCGAACCACCCGCGGAGTCACCCTCCACCAGGTACAGTTCGGAAAGGGCAGGGTCCTTCTCCTGGCAGTCCGCCAGTTTGCCCGGCAGGCCGGCGATATCCAGCGCACCTTTGCGGCGAGTCATTTCCCGCGCTTTACGAGCAGCTTCACGAGCACGCGCGGCGTCGATCATCTTGCCGACAACGGCCTTGGCTTCGTTCGGGTTCTCCAGCAGGAAGTCGGAGAAGTACTTGCCCATCTCCTGTTCCACGGCTGTTTTCACTTCCGAGGACACCAGCTTGTCTTTGGTCTGCGAGCTGAACTTCGGATCAGGTACCTTCACCGAGATGATCGCGGTCAGACCTTCACGGGCGTCGTCGCCGGTGGTCGAAACCTTGTTCTTCTTGGCCAGGCCTTCCTGCTCGATGTAGTTGTTCAGGTTACGGGTCAACGCCGAGCGGAAACCGACCAGGTGGGTACCACCGTCGCGCTGCGGAATGTTGTTGGTGAAGCACAACAGGTTCTCGTTGAAGCTGTCGTTCCACTGCAGGGCGATTTCCACGCCCACGCCGTCTTCGCGTTGAACACTGAAGTGGAAGACCTGGTTGACCGGGGTCTTGTTGGTATTCAGGTACTCGACGAACGCACGCAGACCGCCTTCGTATTTGAAATGTTCTTCTTTACCGGAACGCTCGTCCTTCAGCAGGATGCCGACGCCGGAGTTGAGGAAGGACAGTTCGCGAATCCGCTTGGCCAGGATGTCCCAGCTGAAGTGGATGTTCTTGAAAGTTTCAGCCGACGGCTTGAAGTGGATATGGGTACCGGTGGTTTCACTGTCGCCAACGATTTTCATCGGCGCTTGTGGAACACCGTGGACGTAAGTCTGTTCCCAGATCTTGCCACTGCGGCGAACGGTGAGGATCAACTGCTCGGAAAGGGCGTTAACCACCGACACACCTACACCGTGCAGACCGCCGGATACTTTGTAGGAGTTGTCATCGAACTTACCGCCGGCGTGGAGGACGGTCATGATGACCTCGGCAGCAGATACGCCTTCCTCTTTGTGCACGTCGACCGGAATGCCGCGACCGTTGTCGCGAACACTGATGGATTCGTCTGGGTGAATAATTACGGTGATGTCATCGCAGTGGCCGGCGAGTGCCTCGTCGATCGAGTTATCGACCACCTCGAACACCATGTGGTGCAGGCCGCTACCATCATCGGTGTCGCCAATGTACATACCGGGACGCTTGCGCACGGCATCTAGCCCTTTCAGCACTTTAATGCTGGAGGAGTCGTACGTTTGATTTTCGCTCATGCCTTCACTCCCGATGGTCGTGGGTCTGGGTGATACGGCCCTGTTCCACGTGGAACAAAGCAACTGGCGTTTCCGTCTGCCAGCCTTCCCTCAATAATTCTTGATCTACACAGGTGATAAACACCTGGCAGCGTAAGTCTTCCAACAAGCGACAAAGTGCGCGGCGGTGCTGGTCGTCGAGTTCCGACGGCAAGTCATCCACCAGATAAATACATTGGCCGCGACGCGCTTGGCTAACCAGATGGCCTTGAGCAATACGCAATGCACAGACCACCAGCTTCTGCTGGCCGCGAGACAAAATGTCAGCCGCGTTATGGGCGCCGAGTCTCAGGCGCAGGTCTGCACGTTGTGGGCCGGCCTGGGTGTGGCCCATGTGCTGATCACGTTGCAGGGAGGAGGCGAGCACTTCACTGAGTTCGCGATCCTTGTCCCAGCCACGGTAATAGCTCAGGGTCAGCCCTTCGAGCTCGACCAAATCGCTCAGGGTTTGCTCAAAGACTGGCTTCAAGGCCTTGATGTAATTGCGACGGTATTCATCTATTTCCGCGCTGGCCAGGCACAGTTCCCGGTCCCAGGCCGCTTGCGAAACAGCGTCAAGTGTACCATGCCGCAACCATGAGTTCCGCTGCCGCAAAGCCTTCTGCAGGCGTTGCCAAGTGGCCATGAAGCGGGGTTCCACGTGGAACACCCCCCAATCGAGGAACTGCCGGCGTATTTTCGGCGCGCCTTCGAGCAGGCGAAAGCTGTCCGGATTGATCAGTTGCAGGGGCAGAATCTCTGCCAACTGGGCTGCACTGCGAGCATTCTGCCCATCGATGCGAATGGTGAACTCACCTTGCCGATCCCGCGAAATCCCCAGGTTGCTGGAACCGCCTTCACTTAACTCGACCTGGCCGAACACAGTACAAGCCAATTGCTCGTACTGAATCACCGGTGTCAGGCGGGTGCTGCGAAACGAACGGGCCAGACCCAACAGATGAACGGCTTCCAGCACGCTGGTTTTACCGCTGCCGTTGGCGCCGTACAGGATATTGATGCGGGGGGAGGGAGAGAAGGTCACCGGGTGCAGGTTACGCACCGCGGTGACAGAAACGCGACTGAGGGACATCTAGAGTCTGCTGGACAAATTACAGACGCATCGGCATGACAACATAAGCGGAGTCGTCGTTGTCAGCTTCCTGCAGCAGGGCGCTGCTGTTGGAGTCCGACAGGATCAGACGAACCTGCTCAGTGGTCATGACACCCAGGACGTCGAGCAAGTAGCTGACGTTAAAGCCGATTTCCAGCGAGCTACCGTTGTACTCGACGCTGATTTCTTCTTCCGCTTCTTCCTGCTCAGGGTTGTTGGCCTGGATCTTCAACTGGGCATTGGCCAGTTGCAGACGGATGCCGCGGTACTTCTCGTTGGACAGAATCGCGGTACGGCTGAAGGCCTCGCGCAGTGCCTGGCGGTCACCGACGACCAGCTTGTCACCGCCTTTGGGCAGCACGCGCTCGTAGTCCGGGAACTTGCCATCGACCAGCTTCGAGGTGAAGGTGAACTCACCAGTAGTAGCACGAATGTGATGCTGACCCAGCACGATGCTGACCATGCCATCCGGCTCAGTAAGCAGGCGCGCCAGTTCGAGGATACCTTTGCGCGGCACGATGACCTGGTGGCGATCAGCCTGGCCGATATCGGCACGCATCGAGCACATGGCCAGACGGTGACCGTCGGTGGCGACAGCGCGCAGGGTGTCGGTGGACACTTCCAGCAGCATGCCGTTGAGGTAGTAGCGTACGTCCTGCTGGGCCATGGCGAAGCTGGTGCGCTCGATCAAGCGGCGCAGACGGCTTTGCTCCAGGTTGCAGGTCAGCGAGCCTGGGCCTTCTTCGACAGTCGGGAAGTCATTGGCCGGCAGGGTCGACAGTGTGAAGCGGCTACGGCCAGCCTTGACCACGAGCTTCTGCTCATCGAGCTTGATGTCGATCAGCACGTCGTTGGGCAGGCTTTTGCAGATATCCATCAGCTTGCGCGCAGGCACGGTGATTTCGCCTGGCTCGGCCGGCTCTTCCAGTTGCACGCGGCCAACCAGTTCCACTTCCAGGTCAGTACCGGTCAGCGACAATTGCTGACCCTGTACCACCAGCAGTACGTTGGACAGTACCGGCAAGGTCTGGCGGCGCTCGACGACGCCTGCGACCAGTTGCAGGGGTTTCAACAGGGCTTCGCGTTGAATGGTGAAATGCATGGTCTAGTCCCTTGCCTTTAATAAGCTGCGCTGACGTTCATCAAGTCGTCAGAGTCCGCAGCAGGTTCTTGTAGTCCTCGCGGATATCCGCGTCGGATTCCTTGAGTTCGTTGATCTTGCGGCACGCATGCAACACGGTGGTGTGATCGCGGCCGCCGAATACGTCGCCGATCTCCGGCAGGCTGTGGTTGGTCAGCTCTTTGGACAAGGCCATGGCGACCTGCCGCGGACGGGCTACCGAACGGGAACGACGTTTGGACAACAGATCGGAGATCTTGATCTTGTAGTACTCGGCAACGGTGCGCTGGATGTTATCCACACTCACCAGTTTGTCCTGCAGTGCCAGAAGATCCTTGAGCGATTCGCGAATCAGCTCGATGGTGATGTCGCGGCCCATGAAGTGTGAATGAGCAATCACCCGCTTCAGGGCGCCTTCGAGTTCACGCACGTTCGAGCGAATACGCTGGGCGATAAAGAAAGCCGCATCGTGGGGCAGGTCGACCTTGGCCTGGTCGGCCTTCTTCATCAGGATCGCTACCCGGGTTTCCAACTCCGGAGGCTCTACCGCAACGGTCAGGCCCCAGCCAAAGCGCGACTTCAGGCGCTCTTCCAGGCCTTCGATTTCCTTCGGATAACGGTCGCTGGTCAGAATGACTTGCTGGCCGCCTTCGAGCAGGGCGTTGAAGGTATGGAAAAACTCTTCCTGGGAACGCTCTTTACGGGCAAAGAACTGAATGTCATCGATCAGCAGCGCGTCGACCGAACGGTAGAAGCGCTTGAATTCGTTGATGGCATTGAGCTGCAGCGCCTTGACCATGTCGGCGACGAAACGCTCGGAGTGCAGGTACACCACCTTGGCATTCGGGTTCTTCTTGAGCAGGTGGTTACCCACAGCATGCATCAAGTGCGTTTTACCCAGGCCCACGCCGCCGTACAGGAACAGCGGGTTGTAGCCATGCTTGGGGTTGTCGGCAACCTGCCAGGCCGCGGCGCGGGCCAGCTGGTTGGACTTACCTTCGACGAAGTTCTCGAAGGTAAAGGTGCGGTTCAGGTAGCTGGTGTGCTTGAGCGCACCTTCGACCTGCACGGTGCGTTGTTCGGTGCGGCCACTTGGAGCTGGCGCGGCGTTGGCCTCGCCCATGGAATCGAAGCTGTCACGCGAAGGCGCTTGCTCGACTTCTGCCACCGGTGCCGGCGCTGCAACAGGTGCGGCGACCGGTTCGCTGACCACCGCGGTTTGGGCAGCCTGGGCCTGCGAGGCGGCGACGGCTGCAGCCAGCGGCGCATTGGGTGCGGCACGTGGTGCCGAACTGCGTCTGCTGCCTATTAATAAGGAAAGGGCAGGCGCAATACCGTTGCCGTGTTCACCCAGCAGTTCGAGCAGACGGCTCAGGTACTTTTCATTGACCCAGTCGAGAACGAAACGGTTAGGCGCATAGACGCGCAACTCGTCGCCTTCGGCTTCGACCTGTAGCGGACGGATCCAGGTGTTGAATTGCTGGGCAGGCAGTTCATCGCGCAGAAGCTCCACGCACTGCTGCCAAAGTTCCACTGACAC